>DAOSBX010000038.1 GCA_035361075.1 Candidatus Hydrogenedens sp.
ACATACATCCCACCCAAAATATACACCGCCCAAGCATCGCCTTTTTCCGCAGACTTCTCATACCACTGTCGAGCCTTCTCGTAATCCTGCGGGACACCAAGACCTAAAAAATATATCTGACCCAAACCACTCATAGCATAAGCATTGCCTTTTTCCGCAGACTTCTCACACCACTGCCGTGCCTTAACATAATCCAGTGGAACACCAAAACCAAAGAAATGCTTTCTCCCTAACTTTTCCATTGCATTAGGTTCTCCTTGCTCCGCCAATCTCTGCAACTCTTCTAACGGCAGAATGTCTTTACTATCCTCTGTCCCTTCTTCCTGAATAAATAGAGCAAGAACTTGAGGTATATCAGATGCCACATCTCTACCTTTATTTAAGTTATCTAAGGCTAATTCGGAAATATCCTTATCCACATTCCTATCTATATTTAATTGCAGTATCCTGCGGGCTTCGTCAGGCTTTCCTAATTTTTGATAAATAGCAGAAATAAATATCCTGCTCTGACCATCCGTTTTGTCCAAATGTCTATCCGCTTTTATCAATAGTTCTTCTATCTCTTTAATTCTATTTTTATCCTGTAAGGCAGATGGCTTCTCAATTATCGTCCGCAATCTCATTACACATGCTCTACCAAAATAGGGGTCTCGATTCAGTATCTCCCTATAATATTTGAAAAAGTTGTCCAAACACTGGTCTCTTTTGGCTTTATTTCCCGCCTTCTCTGCTACTATCGCATAACTAAGCCAGAATGGAGGATAAGAACTCAAAAAGATGGAATTTCTCTCAAGGTCTTCAAAGCTTCTCATGGCTTTATCAATGTCTATTTCTTGTTCTGCTGAGATAAAATTATCTAATACACCTCCTCGTAAAACATATAAGTTTTTACTCTCAAAATTATATTTACTGGAAGTATCCCAGCATGCACTTAACCATTCCTGCCACAGCTCATTTATCTGCTCAATTTGGTCTTTTTTAATCTCCCATAATTCTTTATCAAGTTCTTCCTCCATTTGTGACTTTACATCCTTATAATTAAAAAAAGCACTAATACTGCTTTGGGCTAAACTGAGTACAAAAGATAACGGGTTAGCACCATAAGCACGAACACCCCCGATAGCTTTCCATACAGCCTTCTTCTTGCTTCGTTCAAAAGCATTTGAAAATCGCTCTTTCTCTTCATTATTTAATTTAAATTGAGTTATTACTCCCATAATTTTTGTATATAAATCAATTACTTTTTTTTCCGCTTTGACTCGTTCAAACACCAGATTATTGATAATGTTGTCATATTCTTGGTCTAAAACGATACGGTTCTCTGTATTAATGATTTTCTTGATAGAGACTGTTGCCAAATTAAGAGTTTGAACTAAACGGGCAGAATTCTCATCTAAACTTGTTTCATTCCCCTCCCTTTCAGTTTGTTTGCCATTATCATTCGACTTTTCTACATTTTTTACTTGTTCAGGTTCTCTTTCTTGAATTGATTCCGCTGTTGGTTTATTAGAATCAGGATGCGTCGGTTGAGGTACTTGTGTCTCTGTTTGTGTAGGGTTGGATACAGAACTATCTATCGATACCAATTTATTTGGCTGTTGCATATTATTGATTAATAAAATTAATACAATGACAAACAAAGCTATGATAATAAGAAGTAATACAATTATTAAATACAACCATTTTGTGTTTCTCACATTTCTATTAATATCTCTCATAGCCCTATTCCTTATAATTAACGAACTTTTAATAATATGTTAATAACAATTATAAAAGAACAACAACTTTCAAACAAATACATAAAACAACATAACACATTTTTAGGACGAACACATGGTTTTGCCACTACAGTTACGTATGTTTTCCGTTTCTCATATTATATGCAATAAAGATGGCATTAGAAACCAGGGTCGGGGTTGTATTGTTCTTCGGGCGGAAGGATTGGAGAAATTTCGGTTTCTACTGGTGAAGGTTGTGTTGATGTGGAAGGGGTTGTTTGTGTCGTTCTTCCCTCAATCGGCTCGATAAGTACCTCTTCGGGGACAGGTTCTGGTTTCAGGATTGGTCGAGTCACAGGTGGAGCAGTTCCTTCAACATAAGCCTCTTTATAGGAACCACCTAACGTACCCGTAACACGATTGATATTGTAAAATTGAACGCCATCAGGCACCACAAAATCGCGAACAGGTAAATCTTTCTCCGCAGATAGCATAAATTCAACCCATATAGGACAAGCAAGCCGTCCACCAGTATAATTGGCACCTCTGCCTAAACTACGATTATCTTTATATCCGACCCAGACAACAGTTGTATAATCTGTAGTAAAACCACAGAACCAGGCATCTCGGCTGTCGTTTGTTGTCCCTGTCTTACCTGCGACTGGCCGTTTCAATGCACTTGCCCGATGCCCTGTAGGATAGTAACCTAACGATCGGTCTGGTGTGCACACACCTTTCATCATGTGCATAACAACATAGGCTGGAGGTGGGTCTACCACTTGTTCTTTTTGCTGATAGAGTCGGTAGTCATACAGAAGCAATCCTTCAGCGTCACGTATTTCCTTGATTAATACTGGATAATATTTCATCCCATTATGTGCAAATATTGAGTAGGCTATCGCATGGCTTAATACAGTTACTTCAACGGTACCCAAACCTAATGTAAGCCCGACATTATCTCCGACAACTGTATTAAGTTCACATCGTTCAAAAACAGAACGAACCGCAGGCAAACCTAACATGTCCACTAATCGAATTGAAACAATATTTACAGACTTTTCTAACGCAACCCGTAATGGCATGGGTCCTCGGAATGAACCATCAAAATTTTTCGGTGCCCATACACGACCATTACCCATAGCACGAATAAATGGAGTGTCATTTATTAAGGTAGATGGAGTCATACCGGATGCAATTGCAGCGAGCCATACAAATGGTTTTACACTGGAACCTGGCTGACGTTTCGCTTGTGTTGCGGTATTATACTTTTCCTCTTCCCAATTCCTACCACCTACCAACGCACGAACATAACCTTCAAAGCTGGGGCGATTGTCAATACAAACTAAAGCACCCGATACAGGAATAAAATTTTTCGTTTCCTGTCGAGGCTTGTCGAATTTTGAAAGATGTGCTTCTAACACTTCTTCCGCAACTTTTTGTAGTCTGTAATCCAAAGTAGTATAGACACTCATTCCCCCTTCAAACACTTCATTTACAGTATACTTTGACAATAAGATTTTCCGAATTTCTTCAACAAAATAAGGGGCTTTCACACGATAAGGTTCAAGAATATCTACGCCTTCTTTCTTCAATTGTTCACGCTTTTCAGGGGTCATAACACGCTCAGCCAAATCTTCTGATATCGCCTCCTGATATTCTTTCTCCGTAATAAACCCTTCCTCTAACATCTGCCCAAGAACGATGTTTCTCCGTTCAATAGCATTTTTTAAATGATTAATAGGCTCATTTACATTTGGAGCCCGTGTTAATCCTGCAAGTGTAGCCCCTTCGCTAAGTGTTAAGTCCTGTATACTTTTCCCAAAATATTGCCTCGCTGCGGACTCCACACCATAAGCGTTTATTCCAAGAAAAACCTGATTTAGGTATAGCTCTAATATCTCATCTTTTGTGAATTCACGTTCTACCTGCAAAGCAACAATAGCCTCACGTATCTTCCTTTTCACTGAACGTTCTTGTCCTATCCCCAACGTTTCCACATTTCGTACCACCTGCTGAGTAATCGTGCTACCACCACGAAAACGTCCTGTCCGCAAACCATACAAAAAGGCATTGATGATAGCATCTGGACGCACACCTTTATGTGAATAGAATGATGCATCTTCTGTAGCAATAAATGCTTTTTGCACATGAAGCGGAATTTGGCTAAGTGGTACCAATTGCCTGTCCTCAACGGTAAACATATATAAAAGTTCTCCAGTTTCCGCATATACCTTTGTCCCCGTTTTCGGACGAAACGTCTCTAAGGCTGAAATTGTATTTTTTGCATCTTCCAAAATCCACACAAACATACCCAACGCAGAGCCCCATAATGCCCCAATAATCAGCATAAAACTAAAAAAGAGCCACGCACATCCACGTTTTGGTACCAATGTATATTCCATATAATTACCCTAATTAGCAATTCTTTTCACATTTTTATCTTAGAAAACGCTCTTTGCCGTAGTATCCATTTGTTGAACAACAAAGATAACAATAGTATCACCATTGTGCCAATAACAGCACCACATAAATTTGCAAAAATATCAAGTAACTCAAATGAACGTGTTGGAACAAAAATCTGACATATCTCAATAAAAATACCATAAATAAAAGGAACCATAACTGAGATACACCCTATTTTTATTAAAGTATGTCTTTCATCTGCCCTTACCAAGCCTATAGCAATAATTCCCGCAAGTAGCATATAAAGGAATGTATGAATAATTTTATCTTGATAAGGAAACAACTCAGGAGTTTCCATTGTAATGGGTTGAATTGAAATCCAGAATATAAAAACACTATATATAATTGATAATAATAAATACCTTTTTCGCAAAATTAGTTCCCTTTCGGCTGAATTATGATTTGGTCTCTCGGAGTTAGCTTCGTTTTCTCCTCATCATTTGGCGAATCAAAACCTGAATTAAAAGGTGCGTTTTGTGTTATCGGCTGATTTATTATCTCATCTGAATACGGTGTCTTATTATCATTATCAGACTTTTTATCAAAAGTAGGTACCAAACGGTCAGGTAAAATACTGATAATACTTGGATAACCCTCGTCTATTGGGGCTCTTATCACAGGTGCTTCACGCACACTCAAAAAACCTGTTTCATCCATATAAAAAGTCAACGTTACATCTCGTCCTTCGGATAGCATATCAGCAAGAAGAAGGTATACATCCGTGGCAAAATATTGCCTTAATTTTAGGAGTTCATTTGTCATCTGTAGTGTCTTTTCAGAATTTAAGAACCATAAATAAGCCGACATTGGCAACAATTCATCTGGAGCGTTAAAATAAAGTTCAGGGCGAATGGTTGTCCGCGTATAATTATAACCACGGGTTCGAGCATTCATTAAAATCGCATTTCTGCGGAATAATAATTCAGGACGAAGCTTAAACTGCGTCCATTGTATTGCCTTAACAATTTGAACTACTGCTCCCAATGAAAATTCTGGTGCTACTTGCGGTCCTATATGCTGAGGAAACTCCATCGGATTGCTCATAAGCTCCATCGGCAAAAAGGGTATATCAACGACAATACCATTCCGAGTCGAAGCAAGAATTTTTGTTGCAGATATACCAACACCATCAGGAACGATAATAACCTGAATATTATGTAATTTCGAGGTTAAACATTGAAAAATACTCTTTAAACTCCGATAATGAGGTTCAGTCAACATCCCTCCATCGAATACTAAAATGCCATGGTCATTGAAAAAGCCCCGCATTGGCTCCGGCAACTGCACTACAGCCGAAAATTTATTTGGTGGCAAAAATGCCAACATAGCAAGACAAAAATAAATAATTGTTTCATGTAGTGAGGCTGATATCTGTGGAGAGATGGGCTCGTCAGTCGTGGTAGAAACTTGCCCTATAAAGGAATTCCAAAGTGTCGTAAGACGTATCGAAGTTTTTTTAGCTCGAATGTTTATTATATCAGCCAACTGTGCAACTTGATTCTCTTTTACATATTCAGACAATTTGAGCAAAAATTGAGATGCTAACAATACCGAAATCGCATTAGGATTTTGTTTTTGAACTTCTGATATCATGCCGATACTTACAAACATCGCAGAATATAGCAACAACTCACTCTGAAACTCTGGCGTTTGTTGTAGGATAATATCCCATAATTGAGTATGTTTAAGGTCGTAAGAATTTGCTTCAAAATAAAAAGCCACCTGCTTCTCCCAGGCAGTTAAAGTCAAGGTCTTGGAAATCAGTTTCTCCCGTAATTCTCGCCAATATGTTTCCCATTCTAAAGTACCCAGTTCAGGCGGAGAAAAGTCAATTATATCCGAACTTAAATCTAATCCAGAACTATTAGACACAGCATTTATAGGAGACGTGGGTTGAACAGGATTAACATCACCAGATGTGTCTTGCAAAGCAAATCCACAAACTAAAATAAATAATAATAAACATAACATCACGACACATATTTTAGTTTGCATGCACATCATTTAACCCTATTTAATTCTATAATTCATCTTTATTTTTTGAAATAACTTCTGATACATCGTATAACTTCGTATTTCCTCTTTCAAAAACAGTCGGACTATCTTTTAATACTTCTGGAGGAGACAACCCCGACATTTCTTGCTCGTAAGAACCGAAGAAAACATACGTTACCTTATATTTTGCTAATATTTGTTTCTGAATATCTACATTATTTTTTTCATAGTAAAAACGGTTCACATCCTCCGTTTTTTTGACATAATCCTTTGTAAGCATAAAATGTCCTGTTACCGTCTTACATGGTGTATGGGCATAAATAAACTGCGAGGTTCTGGGTGATGCAAGAACAACATCATTTTCTTTTGCACTCCTTTGTAAATACTCCAAAACTGCGTAAGAATCTTTCTGCAAATAATACGTCCATAGGGGATGCCCATATTTCAAATCATGAAACATAAAATAATACACAAACACAGTTGTCGGAATAGAAAGTAGAATGACAAAAAAAGCAAGCCTTGTTTTAGCAAAAAATATTGGTGTTATAACTCTATTTGCCAAATTTCTCCCATCTTGCACTACTTTTAGATAATCAGTAATCCACTGATAAGGACCCACAATTGTTAAAATAGGTGGAACAATAAGAAAAGCATATAACCCTGACTCTTGTCCAGGTTTCCAGTAGGGATAAAGATTACAAATACCCCAAGCGACCATAACCCAAGTAAACAAAATAAGATGGCTAATTCGTTGCTGACATTTTTTTGCCAGATAAATAAAAAATATCATACATATTAGCCATGTCCAACCAACACCAGCCACATATTCAATCAAGAACCCCGATTTCCCTAAAAATTGATGATTCTGGGACCAACCTGACATTTTTAACGGGTCAGAAATGGACATCCATAAATAATATAGAATTGCGGGGAAATGAATAATAGATGGAATAGCACAAAAAAGAAACCATTTAATTTCCCACTGCTTCTGTGTCCAACAAAACAAAATGGGAGTTAATAAAAACATAATATACGACTCAGGGATTAAGAAAGGACGCATAAGTGAATGAGACAAAGCCATTAACCCTGAGAGGATAAAATATTTTGCCTTTCCCGATTGAAAACCACGAATCAAAAAAGCATACATTAAAATAGCAAGTGCGAAAGAACGAATAAAATGTGGTTTACATACGAGGTAGCTAAACACTTGAATCCCATCTATATCCCATGAAAGAGGCAACGAAAGATGGGTGTAACGGTTCAAACACCAAATGAGCCAACCAAAACCTGAACCTATAGTGATAAGAAGCAGACTAAACCGACGTTGTTCTAAATTATCCAGATTGATTGCCAGCAAATAATAGACAGCAAACAAAAACAAAAAAACAGACAGACATCTATCCACATGAAAAAAACTGAGAATGGACATATTCAGTAATCGTGCAGTCCTTCCCAAAAGCCACCACTCTACATTACAAAAAGATGAGGTGCTTTCAGGAGTACATTTGTTCTCTAATAGCCATTTCCCTTCCCATGCCTGACGTTGAAACATCAGATAGCCATTAGAACCCAATGTTCCTCTGCCAACCATCCCCATAAAAACACGGTCATCTCCCGCTATTGCATAACCATATAAATACGGCAATGTGCCTAAAACACATATAATTATACCTATTAAAAAAGGAAAAAAGAATTCCTTTTTGGTAATGACTGGACAGTAAGTAAATTCGCTTTGTAGAACTATCTGCAATTTATCTGTGGTTCTTTCTTCCATTAGAAGTACCCCGAATTATTAATACTATCTTGTATCTGAGGTGTTATTGGCGAATCTGCTTCTTTCTGGTTTTCAGACTTAACAGGTGGTGGATTTAACCTCATTTTTTCATGGTCCGATATCGGTTCAGGTCGGTTTGCACACCATTTTCTCCATGCTTCACGAAACATACGCCACCGCTCTTCTTGTTCCGTCACGGGCACAAAAGTACTTGGAAATCCTTTATCATTAGGGGCTATCAACTCTTCAAATTTAGTTTCACCACAAAATGGAATCGGATGGCGGATACCTTTATCATACTCATCACGGAGTTGCTTTTGCTTCTGGGCATATTCTACACATTCTTGCCATGTAAGCCATTGTTGCCAGTTCAAATATTGCCAACCATCTTGTATCAATGAACGGCCTATCGTTCGCGTTGGAAGATACAGTTCCGAAAAAATAATTCGGTTCCCTATTTCAGGTGTGTTTTCTCCAGTCAACAAATCAGCAACAGGTAGAGAAATGCCATCCCATCCTTTGTCTATGTAATTAAAACCTGCAAGTGTTATTAAGGTTGGGAATAAATCGACAAGAGATGTTTCTGAATGAACCCACCGCTTCTTTATCCCGATAAAAGGAGCATGAATTATCAATGGAACACGAATTGTTTCAAAATATAAATGCCATGCATGTTCGACAAAACCATGGTCTAAAAATTCCTCTCCATGGTCAGCAGTAACCACCCAAACAGATTTCTTTCCTGAACGAAGTTTCTCAATCGAACGATATAACGTTTTTATACAATCATCAGATAAGGCTATCTCCGCATCATAACGAACTATCAAATCATCAAAACGTGGGTCTCCTGAACCAAACCCTTGCTGTACTAATTCATTTAAATGAAATCGAATATCATCATACACACGCAAAGGCCGTTGATAAATTTTATCCTTAAAACGGAGATAATAAGAGGGTGGGGGTTCGTACGGGTCATGAGGGTCATAAAAATGGATATATGCAAAAATAGGCAAATCCGAATTTATATTATTTATGGTCTTCAAAAGCTGTTCTACCAACCTCGGACCGTTACCACTTAAACCGTAATCAGAAGTCAATACTTCAACATGGTTAAACCCTTTCCCATACATATACGATTCAAGGGCAGGCTGGTCTGTAAAAAGGAACGTTTCATAACCATTCTGCTTGAATACCTCAGAAATAGTCGTAATATCTGGGGAAACCTGAGCTCGCCAACCCGTTCCCCATGGATTAGAAGATGGATAACGTCCCGTTAGAATAGCACTAACACTTTCACGTGTAAAAGTAGAAGGAGCATAGGCACGAGAAAAAATCAAACTCTGCTCTGATAACTGGTCAAGGAAAGGACTGGTATCACGTGTATAACCATAAACGCCCAAATGGTCAGCCCGAAGAGCATCAATAACTATAACAAATATATCTGGATATGAATTTAATGATGTTTTACTCGGTGTAATTAAATTTGCCGATTGTGAAACATCAGAACAACCAAAAATTGAGACAAACAAATATACCAGTAGGACAGGTAAAACTATTTTAATCCTAATACACAACATGTAAAACCTGTTAAAAAAATTGTTATCCACTTTCTACCTATACAATAAAAGAATACGTCTTATAAGTATACAATAATTATAATTAATGAATAATAGCAACAGATAAATTTAAGAATAAAAATTCAAAATGGAAATTATGCACGGTATAACGAATGACCAATTCCCATAGCTTCACGAACAGCCTCCACAGTTTCTAACGCCACTGGTGTCACTTTCTGGGCATTGGCACGAAGAAAGGCTTCTACATAATCTCTATTATTCTCTGGATGATGAAACTTTTCTATAATCGGGGCATTAAATTCAGAAACGAGTCGGGCAACTTCCTGTTTCAATTTTCCATAAAACTTCTCGCCATTCCGGTATTTCTGAACAAATTCAAGATATAAAGGTTCAGGGGCTAATAATGAAAGAAGTCTATATAAAACACCGACACCTGGTGGCATGTGAGGAATAATTGCGTCTGGATCATTACTCTCTACAGGAAGAGGCAAGGGGTCAGTGGAAGTTTCTACTGCCCGAACCTTTTTTAATACTGTATCAGGGTCATCCAATAAGTCTAATGTATTATGCTCACTCTTCCCCATTTTCGACGAGCCATCCAACCCAGGCAATCTCAACGCTTCACGACCAACTGCCTGCGGAACATGAAGTGTCTCACCAAAACGACTATTAAACCGCTGTGCAATATCAATCGCCATCTCTACATGCTGTCGTTGGTCATCACCAACAGGAACTTTATCTGCACGAACAATTAATATATCCGCAGCCATCAACACAGGATAACCCAATAACCCAAAAGAAAGTGGATTCCCATCAATCTTTGCATCTTCTTGTAATTTGGAGAGTTTGTCCTTATATGTCGTGCCCCGTTCAAGAAAGCCAATATTGGTTATCATGCCCAGAAGAAGGGTTAGCTCCGCCGTCGACGGCAAATCACTCTGACGATAAATAATCGACTTATTCGGGTCTAAACCACATGCAACATAGGTACGGAGCATATCTATTGTATTCTGATAAATATCCTCACGGGTCGTAATGGTAGTTAACGCATGATAATCCGCTACAAAATAATAACATATTGCATCTCCAGATTCCTGAAGTTTTAAAAAATGACGAATCGCACCAAAATAATTTCCATAATGAAGACGACCTGTAGGACGAATACCTGACAAAATAACTTCTCGTTTTTTTTGTGATTCTGCCATTTTTCCACCTCTTCTATACTGTGTAATGTTAAAGTAATATTGTTTTTTGAAAGATTATGAAAAAGTAAAGGTTTGTATATGTAGTATATAAAAATCTTAATGAAAGACTCTAATTGACAATCATCAGGTACAAAGTAGAAAAATTATCTTCCTTCATCTATGATTGTTCTCTCGATAATTCAAAATTTATCCCTAATCAATAAAAATCTTTATAAAAAATAGAATTCAGCGGGTAATAATTGGGAAATAGCCGATTACTTCCGTTTTGACTTTTAGGTTTGACAAATATTACAATAATTTATATAACGAACGGTAGGTAAAACCAAAAAGTAACAATAATTATAAAACTTAAACCAATAACCAATTGGAGGACGTATTATGGCAGAAGAGAAAAAATCAATCAGCTCATTGATGATCGAAAACAGAACATTCCCACCATCAGAAGAAGTGCGGAAAAGAGCCCACATCAAGTCGTTTGACGAATATTACCAGATGTGGAAGCGGTCAATTGATGATTGTGAAAATTTCTGGTTAGAACAAGCTGAGACACTATCATGGTTCAAAAAACCAACAAAGGCATTGGAATATACATGGAATACCGATGCCCGCATCATCCGTCATACATGGTTTGCCGATGGCGAATTAAATGTATCCTATAACTGCCTTGACCGTCATTTGAACACGCCTACCGCTAAGAAAACAGCCATCATTTGGCAGGGCGAACCAGAAGAAGATGTGAAACATATCACGTATGAAGAACTTTACAAAGAAGTGTGCAAATTCGCAAATGTCTTAAAGTCATTAGGTGTAAAAAAAGGTGACCGCGTTTGCATTTACCTACCAATGATTCCAGAATTGCCAATTGTGATGCTTGCATGTGCTCGAATCGGTGCTATCCATTCTGTAGTTTTCGGTGGATTCAGTGCTGAATCGCTTCGTGACCGTATTCTTGATTCCGAGTGTAAAATTTTAGTTACTTCAAATACTTCCTTACGCTCTGGAAAATCTATTCACTTAAAGGAAATCGCCGATAATGCATTATCACAAACACCTTCCATTGAAAAATGTGTCGTCGTAAAAAGAAATGACGAACCCTGCAATATGAAAGAAGGTCGTGATTTATGGTATGACGATTTAATGGCAAAAGCAAGTGACGTTTGTGAACCAGAACGGATGAATGCAGAAGACTATCTATTCATCCTTTATACCTCTGGCTCAACAGGAAAACCAAAGGGTGTTGTACACAGCACTGCAGGTTACTTACTCCATGTATCATTATCACACAAATACATTTTCGATATTCATGATGATGATATTTATTGGTGCACTGCGGATATAGGTTGGGTAACTGGGCATAGTTATATTGTCTACGGTCCACTTTGCAATGGAGCGACATCAGTAATGTTTGAAGGTGTCCCAACCTATCCAGACGCAGGACGTTTCTGGCATATCGTAGACAAGTTCAAGTGCACAGTTATCTATACTGCACCTACTGCTATTCGCACCTTAATACAAAAAGGTGATGAATGGCCTGCAAAATATGACCTTAGTTCATTACGCGTATTAGGATCCGTTGGTGAACCGATTAACCCCGAAGCTTGGATGTGGTACTATGAAAAAATTGGTAAAGGTCGTTGTCCAATTGTAGATACATGGTGGCAAACAGAAACAGGTGGAATCCTCATTACACCGCTTCCAGGTGCACATACACTCAAACCAGGAAGTGCTTGCAGACCATTCTTTGGTGTCGACCCCGTAATATTAAGAGATGACGGGACAGAAGTAGATGCTAATGAAGGTGGAAAACTTTGCATAAGAAAACCATGGCCAGGAATGATGAGAACAACATGGGGTGACCATGACCGCTTTATTGACACCTATTTCACTATGTATAAGAACTTATACTTCACAGGTGACGGATGCCGTAGAGATGCAGACGGCGATTACTGGCTCATGGGACGTATTGATGACGTTGTAAATGTATCGGGTCATCGTATTGGCACAGCAGAGGTTGAAAGCGCCCTTGTCTCCCATCCTAAGGTTGCTGAGGCGGCTGTTGCACCCATGCCACACCCCATTAAAGGTCAAGCATTATATGCCTATGTTACGCTTGTCGCTGGAATCGAAGAAAGTGAAGAACTAAGAAAAGAATTGGTCATGCACGTCCGCAAAGAAATCGGTCCTATTGCCGCTCCTGATGTAATTCAGTTTGCTCGTGCACTACCAAAAACACGCTCAGGAAAAATTATGCGACGCATCCTTCGTAAAATTGCTGAGAATGACCTCAACAATCTAGGCGATACAACAACATTGGCTGACCCAACAGTCGTTGAAGAACTGGTTCAAGGCAGAAAAGCATTACTTAAAGACTAATTTCCTTATGACTACTGTTATTTAAAAGAATAAATTAAGAGCCGTGGGAATGAGATACACCTCACGGCTCTTATTTAAAACAATACAATGGAGGGTTATAAACATGAGTGAACAAACGACACAAAATCGCTGGATAGTTGTAATAGGTGCGTTAATTGTCCAGGTTAGTTTAGGTGCAGTTTACATCTGGAGTGTTTTCCAGACACCTTTGAAAGCAGCCTTCCCTACATGGACAGAAACACAAGTGACATATCCATCACAAATAGTATTAGCAGCATTTGCTCTTGCGGTGATTATTGGTGGAAGGATTCAAGACCGTGTTGGACCCCGAATCGTCGGTATCTCGGGAGGACTTATATTAGGCCTTGGGCTAATCCTCGCAAAATTCACACAAAATTTTGCCACTTCCCCAAATATGGCTTTGTATTGGCTTATTTTCTCATTTGCTATTTTAGGTGGTTTAGGTATCGGTTTCGCTTATGTCTGCCCTATTGCCACTTGTGTTAAATGGTTCCCTGATAAACGAGGGCTCATCACTGGATTGGCTGTGGCTGGCTTCGGTGCAGGGGCATTCTTCTTTGCCCCCTTAGCCAAGGCACTAATTTCTGGTGGGGCTTATGAACTAATGACCATTAAGTTATTCACTCTACCTCAAGTAGGAGTTTTTAACACTTTCTTAATATTAGGGATTATTTTCCTTGTTGCGGTAGTTATTGGCTCTTACCTATTAAAGAATCCACCTGCGGGTTATAAACCTGCTGGCTGGAATCCACCTCAACCCACTGGGGGAGCGGGAAGTAGAGTGGATTACACACCTACGGAGATGTTAGCAACTCCTGCATTCTGGCTTTTGTGGATAACCTACTTTGCAGGGTGTGCCGCTGGATTGCAGGTCATAATGAAGGCATCACCTATCTGGCAATCTTTCAGCGTCTCCACAATTACTACACGCCCTATACCCGAAGATATATTTAGCAGTGTAGTATCTCGAGGTGCTATGGCTGTCTCATTAATTGCTATTTTTAATGCAGTAGGACGAATTTTTTGGGGTAAGGTGTCAGACAACATCGGAAGAAAAGCCACATTGGTTATTATGTTCCTCCTGTGCGGTGTTGCCATGTTGATACTAAATTATTTAAGGGTATACCCCTTATACATCCTTGGGATTGGAGTTGTAGGACTTTGTTTTGGTGGTTACCTTGCCTTATATCCTGCTGTTATTACAGATTATTATGGAACAAAGAACGTGGGTATTAATTACGGTTTGATGTTTACAGCTTATGGTGCAGGTGGTCTTGCGGGTCCTTATCTTGCAGCCCGATTAATGCAGGTAGCAGAAAAGGTTCCCTATTTAGTCACAGAAAAAGGGGCACAACTTACTAAAGAGTTTGCATTGGGCAGTTATAGTACAGCGTTCATTGTTAGTGGAATTGCATGCCTTATAGCAGGTGTTGTTATTTTACTTGTTCAACCACCCAAATCTGCAAAAAATTAATTCAGCCCTTTAGCATTTGTGAGCAGAGGAAATAAAATATTTTCTCTGCTCTTTATTTTTTAATTCATTTTTTAACTCTAATCTAATACAGGATTTATATCTCGAGTGGATTGTCTTTTTCTTAATTCATCTTCTAAAATTGTAAATATACCAATAGAAAAACTTAGATAAACCTGACCAACAGGATAAGAAAGGCGTGGAAAAGCAAGTGACATCACTACCACCTGTGATACCAAACATGCCCAATACCCGACCCAAAAACCTTTATCTTTATCTGTCCAAAGGATATTAATAAGATAACCACTTTTTGTAAGTATCCCTGCTAAAGCAATTACAATGATACTAAACCCGACAATTCCCCCTTTAAATAACCAATACATCCAAAGATTATGTAATGTTTGGAATGTGGCAAGGGCATATAAATCTTGCCAAAAATTTGATGCTAATCCCATCCCAACAAACTGGCTACCTAAACCTTTCCCTAAGAGTGGGGACTCCATAAAATTTTCGAAGGCACCTGTAATTTCGACTAATCGCGACTGGATTGAGATACCTAATTCCGAATTTGTCCATGATAAAATCTCCATATGGAAAAGAAGCATCAAAGAAAAGAAAACTGCAAATACAGCAAGGACAAAAAGAACAGAAGCAAAAAGTCTTAATCGTGATGGAAGATAAATAATAATAACAATCACAGATGCAAAAAAAACGGTTAAAAGTGCTGTATTCATCATTAAAATAAGAAGGGGAGGTATAAAAAACAAAATAACCACCGCAGATATAATCTTTTTTTTCCATTCCTTAAAATAGAAGAACTGACTTAAAAAGACAACGAACCACAAATCGAAAAGCATGTGTCCATTAAAACGAACCTCCTGAAGACGTAATGGACCTATTTTAGCAGGGACAAATTCCCCCATAAAGTTTTGAAATCGTAATGTTTTACCAGTAATAAGTACATAGATAAAAAGTCCATAAGTAGCAATTGCAATAACAACAGATAGGATAAACAAAATATTTATGGTTTTTTTCAATGAATGAAGTGATTTCCATGCATATGAAAAAATAAAGGCAGTAATTGCAAATACGGGAAACCGAGTTTCAGCCACAACACGATGCCAATCATAGCCAGATAAAAACCCAAGTGTAGCAGTATATACAAAAAATAGTAGGTAAAGAACTACAAAATATAGGAAAAGGCTCCATCGCCAATAAATACGTTCTATCGTAAGATTCACAAAAAAGTTTGCAACAAACATGAAAAGCATAATTTCACGGGGATGTATCTCCAAACCTATTACAGGGAAAATTATAGGAGAAATATAATAATGATTTAAGAAAATGAAAAGGAGAAATATAGTTGCAGAATAATTTAAAGGTAATAAAAGATAGAGAATCGCAAAGGGAAAAACTAATCCAAAAGCAAGTATATAAAGGAATGGTAGTTTTACAACAAACAATAAAGCAAGTAATGCGAAACCATAAACAAGGGTTAATATAAAAACTAAAACGGGAGTTGAAAAAAAGAACACGTTATTTTTAGACACGTTATTACTAAAATCCTGTTGAAACTTCTTTTATGTTTTTATATTACCCTACAATATTATATATTTCCATTTCTAATTAGCAATTAGAAAAAACCTAACTTGCCAATCCTTTTTCGTGTTCTTCTGCTAATTGTTCAATATATTCTTCTTCTAATTTAGGAAACAAGACCTTAGGGGTATTCAATTGGCATGCGGATGGAAGTCGTTCAATACTGTTTTCCCAAATATCTTCTCCACCTTCAGGTCCTTGTTGACGTATTGTTTGGTTCAATATCATACACAGTTCAGCACTTCCATCAGGGATAAATGGAGCCATAAAAATGGATAATGCCTTCACCACTTGTGAACAAACGTATAACGTGGTACCTGTCCGTTGCATATCCGTTTTCCGCGTAGCCCACGGTTGCTTCGAATCAAAATACACATTCGCCTTGCGAGCAAGGTCTACCCACCGCTCTTGAGCAAGCCGAAAACGAAATGTTTCGATGGCTTCAGCAACAGATTCCTTTGCTGATATAATTTCAGCCAACATTCCCTGGTCTATTTCATCCATATCACCAGGCTCGGGTATTTTGCCATCGAAATTTTTCATTATCATAGTTAATGTGCGATGCACAAAATTACCTACAATATCGCATAACTCACCATTATAATGATTCCGAAATTCATCCCAATCAAAATCGGAATCTTTACTTTCGGGCATAATGGAACAAATATAATATCGAATAGCATTTGTGCCTAACTTATCAACAGCCCAAGACACACGAATCATATTGCCTTTCGATTTTGAACCTTTCTCAGACTTGCCTGTTTTGCGGTTATAAATGTTTAAGTATTCATTACCAATGACATTATCCGCAAGAATATAATCATCCTGTCCCATAAGCATCGCTGGGAAAATAACTGCGTGGAACGGAACATTATCCTTACCTATAAAATGAATAAGTCGTGTATCTGAATTCTTCCACCAATCCTGCCAAATATCCGCATCATTATATGTATCGATACCCCATTGCCGTGTATTTGTAACATAACCAATAGGGGCATCAAACCATACATATATTCGCTTATTCTGTGCATCGGGGTGGTCAACAGGAATAGGCACACCCCAATCCGTATCACGTGTAATACAACGAGGTCTTAAATCATTAACCCAGCTCAGGGCAATACCACGAACATTGCTTCTCCATTCTGGATGACTTTCTATCCACTGAAGAAGTCGTTCCTTAAACTTGGGCAGGTCCAAGAACCAGTGCAACGAAGGCTTGAGTATTGGCGAGGAGTTATCACCAGGGATATTCGTCCTCGGATTTACAAGTTCTTTCGCCGTATATTGTGCCCCACATTTCTCACATTCATCGCCATTAGCATCTTCATATCCACATTTGGGGCATTGCCCTTTTACATAGCGGTCGGGTAAAAATCGATTAGTCTGGGTTGAATACCAAAGTTCCATTTCACGTGTGAATATAAACCCTTTGTCATAAAGTTTCCTAAAGAAGGATTGAGTGGTATCAATATGTAAATTCCAAGAGGTTCTACCATATATATCATAAGAAATACCCAACCGCCGAAATGCTTCCGCATTAGCAGTATGATAGCGGTCAATTACATCTTTGGGTGTCGTCCCTTCTTTGAGAGCGGTCAAGGTTATTGGCACACCATATTCATCAGATCCACCAATATATAGAACCTTTCTACCACGTAATCGTTGATAGCGAACATAAATATCGGCAGGAAGACAAGCACCTGCAATATGTCCTAAATGAATATGCCCATTAGCATACGGTAAGGCACTTGTAACTAATATTTTGTTATATCCCATGGTATTATCTCTTCCTTATTATGCAAACCTTATAACACGAACTATGCGAACTTAAAACTGTTTGTTTATTATAAAATAATCGTTGAAAGATAACTCAGACTTTTTTCCGCACTATCTATTGATGTTTTTTCAAAATCTGTATCTTGTTCTATTATCCAGTCGCTTCGGTTAACTTTTGCAATTTTGGACAATAAATCCTGCCAGAGAATTTTTCCCTCATTTCCCAATTCAGTAAACATTAATGGATTTACAGAACGAACATCTTTAAGATGGAATAAAGCAATACGCTCATTATATCTTTGCACAATATCCCAAGGGTCTTGATGTGTCGCCACATAAGCCCACCCAATATCTAACTCAAGTGAAACATGAGGAGCTAAGTTAATAAGGTTATCCAATAAATAACCATTCCCCGAGGTCACAAGTTCATGAGCATGATTGTGATAAGATAAAGCTACCCCTTGTTCTTCAGCCTGTATGCCTAATTGCTCCAATTGGCTTAACACTTGTGATAATATTGCTTCATCCTGCCATATTTGAGGGTCTATCCAAGGAACAACAATTTTATTTATACCCACTGCTTTTGCATTACTAAAAATATCATTTGGATTCTGCTGTAGCAAAAGGAAATCAACATGCATACTGATCGGAGTAAGGCTGTATTTATTTAATCTTTCTACAAATTCAAAGATAGACCTCTCCCCTATATCTGCTATTTCCACATACGAATATCCTATTTCTTTCAGCTTTTGGAAAGTCGCTTCCAAATTCTTTGATAACTCATCACGAACTGTATAAAGTTGGATAGCAATTTTACGGGAATTTGAGGAATTCGGTGTCATAGATTTTACTTTATGTTATTAGGATGAAAGACGTTTTTTCAGGAAATTGTAGCTTTCCGAAACTTCTTCAAAAATATCACCTTGAAATGAGTCCTGCTCATAAAAATACCATTCTACTTGGGCTGTCTTTGCTGAGGGTAAAATCTCATCCCAATTTAAGTCACCCTTCCCTAAGGGAACAATTACATGCTTCTTCCCTATTGCCTTTTTCTCTATACGAACATCTTTAACATGAATTACTGGACACCGTTTAGGATATTTTTTCAACCAGTTAGCAGGATTTGAACCACCAACATAAATCCATGCTAAATCAAATTCCGCATACAGGTTATCTGCACATGTTGACTGTAATAACATATCAAGTTTGGAAACGGATTGATTTGGAAACGGTTGTAATTCCCAGTCATGATTGTGATATGACAATCGCAAATTCTTCAAGCGGAGGCGTGCTCCTAATGCATCAAGTCGAGCACATCCTTTTAACCACACTTCAGAATTTGCACGACAATCAGACATCATCCCACCCGGAGCAAGATCCGTAACACCGACTGTCTGCCAGAACTGAACCTGTTCATCAAAGTTTTTTTCAAACTCTTCTATACTAATGTGAGCAGATATCGCCTTCAAACCTGCATTATCTAATGCATTTCGAATTTCATTTGCTGGTAGGTCTGGCATTCCACTCCACTGTACATATTCAAACCCTATTTCACGAACCTTTTTAAGTGTACCCTGCAAATCTTTCTTGGCAGGTTCACGAACACTATAAAGTTGCAACCCAAACCGCATATATATTCCCTTGCTCTATTTCTTTGTAGGTTTTGCTTCTTTCTTTTCAACCATATCAATTATCTCAACTCGTGCTAACGGTGAACCATCACCCAAACGATGGTCCAAACGAAGGATACGTGTATATCCACCTGGTCTCTCTGCACATGCGGGACCAATCTCTTTAAATAATCGTGTTACTACATCGTTGTCTCGTAGTCGTGCAAAGGCTAACCGTCTGTGATGTACCGTATCCTCCTTAGCGAGGGTGATGATTGGCTCTGCAAATTGTCTCAGTTCTTTAGCCTTCATCAGACCAGTTTCAATAGCATCATGGCGGAATAAGGCACACATAAGACTACGCATTAGAGCCTCTCTATGAGATGTATTTCTACCCAATCGGCGTCCTGCTTTACGATGTCGCATTTTATAACTCCTTCACATTCTTATTAATTTAGTCTTCCTGTTCTTCTTTTATCATTGTCTCAGCAATAAAATCTTCCGAGTCGCTTACTCCACCTTGAACCCCAGGCTCATGGAAATCTACACGACCTTGTTTACCACGTCCGTGTCCTTTCTCCTTTTTCGTTCCCAACGATAAGCCATATTTGTCAAGAACCTCTTTTACCTTTAACAATGTTGTGGTTCCCAAATTCGGCAGACGTGACAAAGATTCTTCTGAATAAGTTATCAACTCACCGAGTGTTTTAATTCTCGCATTACGGAAACAATTAAGAGCCCGTTGTGGAAATTCAACTTGTTCAATAGGTTTCAATAACAATGCATCTAATTTTTGTTTTTCGAGAAGTTCTTCTCGTTCTTCTTCCTCTTCACTTTTCAACTTTATTTTCTCCTGCTTAACAAAAATCCTGAGATGGTCAATTAATAAGGAAGAAGCCTCTTCTAATGCCTTTTCAGGGGTAATAGAGCCATTAGTCCAAATGTCAAGGATAAGACGGTCATAATCTGTTTTTTGGCCAACTCGTGCATCTTCTACCTGAAAATTTACCTTAATAACGGGAGAAAAGTTAGCATCTAAATAAATTGTCCCACGTTCAGCATGCCCTAATTCTAATTCCTCTGCTGGGATATATCCTCTACCCCGCGATACCTTCACCTCCATCTTTAACTTGGCGTCCGGACGAACCGCAACCGCTATAACATGGTCCGGATTAAACACCTCAACAGGTTGGTTCTTAAATAAATCTTTTGCACAAATTGTTTTTTCACCTGTATGTTCAAATGAAAAAATAAGAGAATCGCCTTGTGTTAGAGAAACCTGGCATCTTTTGAGGTTTAATACTAAGTCCGTTACATCTTCTTGAAAACCGGGGAGTGCTGAAAATTCGTGATAAATTCCTTCAATGTTAATAGCAGTAATGGCACTTCCTTCAAGAGAAGCCAGAAGCACCCTTCGTAATGCATTCCCCACGGTGATACCATATCCCCGTTCGAAGGGTTCCACGATAATACGTGCATAACGTTCATTTGAAGTCGGTTCAAATTGTACCGCTTCCGGAATAATAAAATCTTTCGCTACCATTTGGTTATACCCTTTGAATTTTTGGTTAGGCGTGTTTTGTTATATCTATTCATATTTTAATTTATATTGTTATACTCTTCTTCTCTTACGTGGACGACAACCATTGTGCGGAATAGGAGTCGTATCTTTAATTAACGTAACATTCAGACCCGCTGCCTGAATCGCACGAATAGCAGATTCTCGACCAGCACCGGGACCGTTTACAAAAACACTAACTTCACGCAATCCCATTTCGATAGCACGTTTAGCAGCCTGTTCTGCAGCGAGTTGTGCCGCATAAGCAGTGCTTTTCCGTGAACCGCTAAAGCCTACCTGACCTGCACTGGACCAAGATACGACATTGCCCTGTGGGTCTGTTATTGAAACAATCGTGTTGTTAAATGTTGCTTGAATATAAGCATTTCCAGAGGATACACTTAGAATAATTCTCTTCTTTTTTGCTCTTGATTTTCCTTTGTCTCGTTGCACGGATTATTCTCCTTTTAATTTATTTATATATTGGATTATTTCTTCTTTGAAGCGATTCTACGTGGTCCTTTTCGTGTCCGAGCATTGGTATGAGTCCTCTGGCCACGAACAGGCAACCCTTTCTTATGGCGTGTCCCACGATAGCAACTAATATCCATAAGCCGTTTTATATTTGCGGAAATTTCACGACGCAAATCACCTTCTACTTTGTAATGGCTTTGGATATAGGAAGACAATGTGTTTGCCTGCTCGTCTGTCAAATCTCGCACACGGATATTCGGATTGATATTCGTATTTGCAAGAATCTCACGAGCACGACTCGGACCTATTCCATAAATGTAAGCCAATGCAATTTCTACTCTTTTATCCTTTGGCAAATCAACACCTACAACACGAGCCATTCGTTAGGTCTCCTTTTGGGTTATCCCTGTTTTTGTTTATGTTTTGGATTGTCACAAATAACACGGACTTGACCGTGTCTGCGAATAATTTTGCATTTCTCACATATCTTTTTAACTGAGCTTCTTACCTTCATAGTTACACCACTTTCTTTTTAACCGTTAACGGGTCCTGATTGTTTAAAACGATATGTTATTCTTCCGCGTGTAAGGTCATAAGGCGACATCTCCACCTTTACCTTATCACCCGGTAATATACGGATGAAATTCATCCGCATCTTTCCTGATACATGTGCAAGTATCGTATGCCCATTCTTTAACTGCACACGAAACATACAGTTAGGTAAGGGCTCCATTACGATACCTTCAACTTCAATTGGTTTTTCTTTCATATATTTATATAAAAACTCTTTATCTAATTAGTTCGTTGTCCCCATACAAGTCGTTCGCTTGTAGACAGAATTTCTCCTCTGTCTTTGCGAACTACAATACTATGTTCAAAATGAGCACTTGGCAATCCATCCTGTGTTACAGCTGTCCAACCATCATCCAAAATTCGGATGCCTGATGTGCCCATATTAACCATAGGCTCAATGGCAAGAACCATTCCTGCCCTTAATCGGACACCCGGTCTACCAGTATCAAAGTTCGGAATTTGGAGAGGCTCATGCATTTCAGTGCCAATGCCGTGCCCTACAAAATCACGAACCACAGAAAAACCTTCTTTTTTACATGTATTCTCTATCACTTTGCCAATATCGTTAATAGTATTTCCTTCTTTTGCTTCCGCAATTGCACGCGAAAGTGCCAGGTCAGTTGTATCTATTAACTTTTTCCGTTGAGAATCAACATTGCCACACGGGACGGTTACCGCAGCGTCGCCGTAATATCCACAATAACATGTGCCAACATCGATACTCACAATTTCTCCTTCTTTTAATGTTCGTTTCCCAGGAATACCATGAACTACTTCGTTCTCTATTGAGATACATGTCGCCGATGGATAGCCACGATACCCTTTGAACGATGGGACTGCCCCACGTTCACGTATCATTTCTTCGGCAATCCTATCCAACTCTTTCGTTGTTATTCCCGGTCTTATGTTCTCTGCCAAAGTAGCTAAAACCTCAGCAACAATCTGATTTGCGGTACGGAGCAGTTCAATCTCCCATTCAGAGCGAATTACAACCATACCACATTTAGCTACCTTTACAAAGTAAGGGGTTATATTATAACAACTTACACATTTATATATCAACATAAAAGAGGAGAATCGCTCCTCTTTTAAATTCAAAAATTAAAACATTCTACGGGAACGAATGCGTCCTGCCTTCCCGCTAAATCCGTCATAATGTCGCATCAATAAGTGTTGCTCAATTTGTTTAATTGTATCTAATGCGACACCTACCAATATTAGCAAACTTGTTCCACCAAAGAACTGTACTATTGTCCAATCAGGCACTTTGATAAAGAAATAAACAGCCTCAGGAAGAAGCGCAATAACTGCAAGGAATATAGAACCCGCAAGGGTAATCCGTGTCATAATATGATTCAGATATTCCGCTGTCGCTTTGCCCGGACGAACACCGACAATAACACCTCCATATTTCTTCATATTATCTGCAATTTCAACCGGATTGAATGTAATGGCCGTGTAGAAAAATGAGAAGAAAATAATCAGTCCACCATAACATATTGCATATCCAATATTACCAGGATAAAACAGTTGTCGGATAATCCATTCAAGAATGGGTACTCGAATGGTATCCCCTAAGTAAGCAGGAAGAGATAAAATAGAACTTGCAAATATGATAGGAATAACACCTGCTTGATTTACCCGAAGAGGCAAATAGGTTTTTTGCCCGCCGGAAACTCTTTTCCCTTTTACCTGTCTCGGATACTGAACCGGAATACGTCTCTGCCCAGTGGTTATTGCAATAGCACCAGCTATCACAGCAACCATTAAGAAGACAAGGATTAATGCCTGAAACATATTCAATTGCTTTGAGACAAAAACCAACTGGAAAAGATGCCTCAATGCTGCCGGCATTCGTGAAACAATACTTGTAAAAATAATCAAGGACATTCCATTACCTATACCAAATTCACTAACCTGCTCACCGATCCACATCACAAACGCAGCACCTGTTGTAAACGATAAAACACAGGTAAAAATAAATACAGGTCCCGGATTAGGAACAATTTCCCTACCTAATCCTTGCAGAAACCACGCAATACCTATCGACTGTATAACACAAAGGACAATTGTTCCATAACGCGTATAATCATTAATCTTCTGTTGACCTTGTTGCCCTTCCTTTTGTAATTTTTCCAATGCTGGAATAATAGGGATAAGCAATGAGAGAATAATTGATGCTGTAATATATGGCATAATACCTAATGTAAATACTGTAGCCCGTGCAAATGCACCCCCACTAAACATATCATAAAAACCAAGCAACCCACCACCTTGACTAATCTTTTGAGCTAATGCCGCTCCATCAATACCGGGTGCCGGCACATGACAACCGAGACGGTATATAGCCAGCATGATAAGGGTAAAAATAATTCGGCTTTTTAATTCCGGTATTTTGAATGCATTTTTAAACGCCTCGATAGGTTGAGACACCGGCTTACTCCTCTTATCTTACATTTTGTGTTGCAACTTCTTCATTTTTTTCCACGATGGGTTTTATTGTAATCGTTCCACCAGCACTTTCTATTTTTTGCTTTGCTGACGGAGAAACTGCCTGGGCTATAATGTTCAACGGCTTCGTTAATTCACCTTTACCTAAAATCTTAACTCCACCACGTTCTTTCTTAGCCAAACCTTTTTTGATTAAATCTTCAGCCGTTATTGTTACACCTGTATCAAAGTATTTCTCTAACAACTCAATATTCACAATAGACATCTTAATCCGTTTGATATGGTGGAAACCTCTCTTTGGTAGACGGCGATGCAATGGCATTTGCCCACCTTCAAATCCAGGATTTTTAGCATAACCTGAACGTGATTGAGCACCTTTATGGCCACGGCATGACGTCTTACCATGTCCAGAACTTGGTCCTCTACCGACTCTCTTCTTTCTTTTTCTTGTTCCTGATGTATAGGTTAATGCATGTAGTTCCATACTATTTCATCCTCTAATTAATTCAAATTCTTTATACTTCCTTTGTTTTTGCTTTTCTTTGTAAACCTAAGCCTCGAATTTGCAATATCTCTTCTCGTGTTTTTAATTGCTTTAATCCATTCAAAGTCGCCCAGATAACATTCACAGATGTGTTTGAACCTAAGGACTTCGTTAACACATTAGAATAACCTGCCGCTTCCAACACCGCACGTACTGGACCTCCTGCTACGATACCTGTTCCTCTCGCTGCAGGCTTGAGTAATACTCGTGCCGCATCTGCTCTACCTAATACTTCATGCGGGATTGTCGTTTCAACGATAGGAACCTTAAACATGTTCTTCTTCGCTTTTTCAGTTGCCTTACGAATAGCGTCGACCGTTTCACCAGCTTTCCCGATAGCTGCACCTATTTGCCCTTTACCATCACCAACAACAACAAGTGCCGAAAAGCTAAACCGTTTACCACCTTTTACAACTTTGGCAACACGACTCACACGAATTACTTGTTCGATATACTCTGTTTGTTGTTGTTCTAAAACTGGACTTTCTTCTTCTTCCATCATTCTTCTTGGTTTTCTTTCCATCATAATCTTTCTTCTCCTTAGAATTTTAATCCAACTTCACGGGCTGCATCTGCAAGTGCTTTAACTCTACCATGATAGAGGTGTCCGCCACGGTCAAACGCTACCTGGGTTATTGACAGATCGAGTGCTTTCTTTGCAAGGGCACTGCCCACCTGTTTTGCAGCGTCAATATTTCCACCTTTAATTTTCAACTGCACAGAGGACATAGCAACCAATGTTCGCCCTTGTGTATCGTCAATTAACTGAGCATAAATATGATTCAATGTTTTTGTAACACGTAATCTTGGTCGTTCTGGTGTTCCGAAAACCTTTTTTCGAACTCTCTTTTTACGTCGTTCTAAACAAAATATTTTTTCATGAATCTTTTTCATATATTATATCCCTATATATGTTATTTACCTGACTTTGTCTCTTTACGTCTTATACGTTCATAGTCATAACGAATGCCTTTACCTTTATAAGGTTCAGGTTTTCGCAGAGCACGAATATCTGCAGCAACCTGTCCGACAAGTTCCTTATCTATCCCTGAAATACGAATGGTCTGAGGATTATCCACCGTAAAGGTTATTCCCGGCGGCGGTTCTACACTTACTGGATGACTAAACCCAAGTGTCATATTTAAATTTTTCCCTTGCAACGATGCACGATATCCAACACCTTCAATCAGCAAGGTTTTCTGATATCCCTGAGTAACACCAATTATCATATTATGAATCAGGACCCGTGTTAAGCCATGCAGTGCTTTATGCTCTTTCTTATCGCTGGGTCTTTGCACAATAATTTGTTTATCCTCAATTATGATATTAACATCAGGATGGAAAGTTCGCTGTAATGTTCCTTTGGGTCCCGTTACTTTCAGGGTATTCCCTTGAAGTTCACATTTAACTCCATCAGGAATGGGTACCGGTAATTTACCTATCCGAGACACTTTTTATCCCTTTCTATTTATCTTGTAATTTTTTATTACCATACTTCACAAATAATTTCACCACCAACCTTTTGCTTCTTGGCATCACGCCCTGTCATAACACCTAAAGGCGTTGACACAATCTGTATACCAAAACCGCTACGTACAGGCTTCAAAGAACGGTAACCTGCATAACTACGAATACTGGGACGACTCACCCGACGTATTCCCTGAATCACAGAACGGCGGTCTTTGGTATATTTCAATTGGATACGTAACTGGGGTTTATTGTCTTCAGATTCCAACTGGTAATCACCAATAAACCCTTCCTTTTTAAGAACACGACAAATCTCTATTTTCACACGAGAAGCAGGTATCGTTACAGACATGTGTCCTGCTTGGATAGCATTTCGTATCCGTGTGAACATATCACTAATTGGGTCATTCATTGACATATCTTTATTACCCTCTTGTTAAATTACCAACTCGATTTCGTTACACCGGGAATCTTCCCCTCTAACGCGAGGGTCCGGAAACATATTCTACAAATCTGAAAATCTCGCATATAAGCTCTCGGCCTACCGCAACGTTTACAACGGTTATAACCCCGAACTTTGAATTTTGGGGGTCGACTCGCTTTAATCATCAAAGATTTTTTAGCCACAATAATTACTCCTATGTTGTAAATGGCATTCCAAACATTCTCAATATTTCACGATTCGCATCAGCAGAGGTTGAGTTCTTAAACACAAAGGTAACATTCATCCCTCTGACGCGTTGAACGCTATCTATATTAATCTCTGGGAATATAGTCTGCTCCTTAATCCCCAAAGTATAATTTCCAAATTCATCAAACGATTTCGTAGGAACCCCACGAAAATCGCGGATACGTGGGATAGCAATATTAAATAAACGATCCATAAACTCATACATCCTGTCACCTCGAAGGGTTACACGGCAACCTATATTTGCTCCTTTACGCAATTTAAAATTAGATACTGACTTCCGTGCCTTGCGGATTTGCGGTTTCTGACCGGTAATAATCGACAGTTCAGACATGGCATTATCCAAAAGCCGAGAATCCTGAGTGGCATCACCCACACCCACATTCACCACGATTTTTTCTAATCGCGGAACTTGCATTATATTTTTATATTGAAATTTTTTCATTGCTTCCGGAACAATGTGTTGAAAATATCTTTCTTTTAACCTTGGAGCCACGACTCAATCTCCTTCTTTAATCTAATGCTTCGCCGGTTGCTTCCCAAACACGCACCCGACGTCCATCTTCTAATCGTTTCATTTTTATCTTTGACGGGGCATTTATTGCTTCACACCATGGTGCTACATTGGAAATATGAATAGGTGCTTCTTTTTGAACAATACCACCTGCTTGATTTCGAGCAGAAGGTTTGGTATGTCGTTTAACTATATTTACACCTTCAACCAGTAGTTGTTGTTTTTTGGGGTAGACTTCCAATACTCTACCCTTCTTCCCTTTATATTTTCCACGAATTACTAATACCGTGTCTTTCTTTCTTATATGCATCGGGCTTACCTCCATTTCTATAAAACTTCCGGAGCCAGGGAAACAATACGCATAAACCCTTTTTCCCGCAGTTCGCGGGCAACAGGTCCAAAAATACGTGTTCCCCGAGGTTCCATTTGATTGTTAAGTATCACTGCTGCATTAGAATCGAATCGGATGGTAGTCCCATCAGGACGTTGAGTGTCACGACGCATGCGGACAATAACCGCTTTTACCACCTCACCTTTCTTAACATTAGAGTTAGGAATTGCTTCTTTCACACTTGCGGTGATAATATCGCCTAAACCCGCATATCTCCGTTTCGAGCTACCCATCACTTGAATAACTCGTATTACACGGGCTCCTGAGTTATCCGCTACTTTTAATCTTGAATATATTTGAATCATTGTGACACTTGCTCCTCTGCCGTTTGTTCTGAGGTTGTTATTGCCTCTAATTCACTTTCATCTATTGCCAAATCACTTTCAATACTTTTTTTCTTTAGAACCTCAGCAGACTGAATAATTTCTACTAACCGCCACCGTTTTGTTTTACTTAACGGACGGCATTCCCGAATCCGAACTACATCGCCAACCTTTGCTTTATTCTCTTCGTCATGGGCTTTGTATTTCTTGGTTCGCTTTATACCCTTCTTATAAAGGGGGTGAAACTTTAAACGTTCCACGCTGACAGTTATCGTCTTATTCATGGCATCACTCGTAACAACTCCAACGAGTTCTTTTTTTATGCCGATAATTTTTTTACTTTCTGAACTCATAGTTCTTTATTCCTGATTCTCCAGTTACTTTATTTATGCTTACGGGTCTTTTTCAATATTTTAGGTTCCTGTGCTAATTCACGCTCACGCAAAATGGTCTTTATGCGTGCAATATCTCTACGGGCAAGACGACCTGCCCGAACGTTATCTACAACTCCCGTAACCAGCTTCAGACGGAAGTTTATCAATTCCTTCTTTTTCTCTTCGAGAAGTGCCATCAATTCTTCGTTCGTTTTTTCTCGTAAATCTTTTGGTTGCATGGTTAAAATCCTCGCCTCCGGGTATTAACTTCGTTTTATAATAGTGGTTTTGATAGGCAATTTATGTCCTGCCAATCGAAATGCTTCTTCAGCCAATTCATGGTCTACACCTTCTACCTCAAACAGGATACGTCCTCTTTTCACAACCGCAACCCATTCTTCCGGTGCTCCTTTACCTTTACCCATTCGTGTTTCTGCTGGCTTCTTTGAAATGGGTTTATCAGGAAATACGCGAACGAAAATCTTTCCGCCACGTTTTAGATGTCTCGTAATTGCAATACGAGCCGCCTCAATTTGGCGAGCAGTTATCCATGCTGTTTGTAATGCTTTTAACCCATATTCGCCAAAATTAACCTCTGTCGCTCCTTTGGATACTCCACGTCTGCGACCTCTTTGCTGTTTTCTATATTTTGTCCTTCTTGGAGATAACATTTATATACTCCTTAACCCTTTTTAGGTTTGTTTACTTCTTGGTGTTCTTTTTCCAGAACCACGTTCCCTACCCGCAGGAGAAACTCGGAACGTTTCAACGCCTGCAACACCGGAAACATACTCTTTCGGTGGGACATCGCCTAAATAAATCCATACTTTCACACCGATAGTCCCATATGTGGTAAAACTGGTCGCTGTGCCATAATCTACCCACGCCCTCAACGTATGCAGAGGGACACTTCCTTCATGGGTTTGTTCTGCACGTGCAATTTCCGCACCGTTCAAACGACCCGCAACACGGATACGAATCCCTTTGGCTCCCGCACGGATAGCATTTTCTACGGCACGCTTCATCGCACGACGGAACGACGCACGTTTCTCTATTTGAAGCGCTATATTCTCAGCAACCAATTGTGCATTCAATTCAGGAAGTTTCACTTCCACTATCTGTAAACTTATAATTCGTCCGGGACATAATATTTCTATTTCCGCTTTTAGCTTTTCTAATTCCAGTCCACGTTGACCAATAACTAAACCCGGACGTGCGGTATACACCAAAATCTTTACTCGTTTTCCTGCACGTTCTACATCAACTCGTGCCACACCAGAGGCGAACAGCCTCTTTTTAAGATATTCACGTATCTTAAGGTCTTCATGGAATAACGACGTGTAGTCTCTCTCGTTATACCATACAGAAGACCATTTTTCAATGACTCCTAAACGGAATCCAAATGGATGAACTTTTTGTCCCACGCGTATCTCCTTCTATTTCTTCTTTGCGGGTGTTGTTTTTCTTTCTTCGCCAGCAAGGACGATATGTATATGTGAATGACGATGTCGTATACGAACCGCACGTCCCCGAGGTGCCGCTTGATAGGAACGCGTTATACGTCCCGGGTCCACGCGTATTTCAACTATTTTCATCTCGTCAGTATCTATTCGCACTTTACCTTGTCTCGCCTTCTCCTCTGCATTTGCCACAGCAGACTGTAACAATTTAAGTAAAGGCTCTGCAGAACGTTTCAACGTAAAAGAGAGGATGTCTCTTGCCTCTTGAACTTTACAACCACGTATTAAATCAACCACCAGTCGCACTTTACGTGGCGACATAGGCAAATGTCGTAAATGGGCTTCCGCAAAAATCATGGTTTAACTCCTATTTCTTTTTACTATCCGGATGTCCGTGGAATGTTCGGGTTGGAGCAAACTCACCTAATTTATGCCCAACCATATTTTCTGTAATAAACACAGGAATAAATGATTTTCCGTTATGAACCGCAATCGTCAAACCAACCATCTCTGGGATGACAGTAGAACGACGAGACCATGTACGAATAACCTTGCGGTCACCTGTGCTCTGTTGCTTCATAATTTTATCTAACAGAGACTGGTCAATAAAATAACCTTTTTTTAGTGAACGAGGCACCTTTTATCTCCTACTCATTATTTCTGATTTCTTCGTCTTAATATATATTTATTCGTCCTATGATTTTTCTTCCGTGTCTTATAGCCTTTGGTGGGCTTACCCCACGGTGTAACAGGATGTCTTCCACCACGGGTTCGGCCACCTAAAGGATGGTCTACTGGGTTCATCGTCTCACCACGCACTTTAGGGCGTCGACTTAACCAGCGAGTCCTACCTGCCTTACCAAGGCTAATATTAATATGCTCTTCATTGCCAACAACACCAATAGTCGCACGGCAAATACTTAGCACTCTACGCATCTCACCAGAAGGCATACGTAACACTACAAACCTGCCTTCCTTGGCAAGTAGTTGGCAACTGTTTCCTGCTGAACGGGCAATTTGTCCACCTTTACCCGGCGTTAATTCGACATTATGCACCATCGTCCCTAATGGGATTTTTGCCAGAGGCAGGCAATTTCCAACTTCAAAATCAACATCATCACCACTCATAATGGTTTGGCCTACCGTTAACCCTTGAGGTGCAAGAATATACCTTTTTTCACCATCTACATAAGTAATTAAAGCAATATTTGCAGAACGCATTGGGTCATATTCTATAGCGGTAACTTTTCCGGGGATGCCATCTTTATCACGGCGAAAATCTACAATACGATATAGACGTTTATGACCACCACCGCGTCTGCGAACTGTAATTCTACCTAAATTATTCCTGCCCGCTTTCTGTTTGAACGATATTAACAAACTCTTTTCCGGTTCTTTCTTTGTAAGAGCCGAAAAATCAGCCACCGTCATATGCCTACGAGACGGCGTATATGGTTTAAATCTCTTCAATGGCATATTTTCTTACTCCTAAACGAGTTCTATTTTTTCACCCGGCCGAAGGGTAACAATGGCTTTTTTCCAATTTGCCTTTTTTCCCATCTGACGAGTTCTAAAAGTTCTTCTTGTTTTCCCTTTATAATTCATGGTGTTCACACTCACCACATGAACACCGGGAAACATTTCTTCAATAGCTCTTTTTATTTGAATTTTGTTCGCCTTAGAATCAACCCGAAATGTATACTGATTCGCTTTTGCCGTCTGTATTTGCGACTCTTCTGTTATAACGGGCTTCTTAATTATGTGATAAACTTCCTGACTCATGATAATCTTTCCTCCAATGAAGGAATGGCTTCTTCCTGAATGTATATTTTATATGCCCATAACACATCGTATGCATTAACATCCATCGCAGTTTTTACCTCAACATTAGGAATATTCCGGGTAGAGAGAAGCAGATTCTTATCAATATCCTGTGTGATAAACAGCGTCTTCTTTTTCTCCGGATTAATTCGAGCTAATACTTCCGCAACTGCTTTGGTTTTTATCTGTTCAACTTTTAAACCTGCGATTCCGAAAAGTCGCTGATTTCTTAGCCGGTCACTTAGCGAACTACACAATGCTAATCGCTTCATCTTCACCGGCACATCAATACGATAATCCCGCGGGCGAGGACCGAAAACTATACCACCTCCTCGCATTTGTGGTTCTCGAATACTTCCATGGCGGGCATTTCCTGTCCCTTTTTGACGGTATGGCTTTTTACCTCCGCCACTAACTTCACCACGGTTCTTCGTTTTATGTTGTCCTGTATGAAGGGAACTACGCAACGCTTTTACTACTTCATAAACAAGCGTTTCACGGATAGGCGCATCAAATACTTCCGCCTTTACTTCCCGTTCATACTGTAATTGACCTTGTGTATCGATAACTGGAATTACAGCCATGGCTTATGATTTCCTTTTTATTTTTACGGTATGCTTAATTTCAACTAACTCACCATTTGCTCCTGGGATAGCCCCACGAACTACGAGTAAATTTTTCTCAGGGACAATGTCCACAATCTCTAAATTTTGAACTGTAACTCGAACATTACCCATGTGTCCCGGAAGTCCTTTACCTTTATATACTTCCGCAGGATAGGCACTCTGCCCAATTGAGCCCGGACGACGATGGAAATTAGAACCGTGTGTTCCGGGACCTCCACTGTATCCGAACCTCTTTACAACACCGGCAAAACCTCTGCCCTTCGATTTTCCGGACACATCAACACGGTCACCTATCTTGAAAATATCAAGTTTAACCTCGTCACCGGGTTTAAGAGGGCTATCCGGCTCTACACGTAGTTCTTTTAGAAACCGTTTCGGATTCACCCCAAACTTCTCAAAATGTCCCTTCAGGGGTTTTGTGCAACGTTTCGGTTTTATATCCTCAAAACCGAGTTGAACGGCTTCATAACCATCTTTATCTTTCGTTTTTCGTTGAATGACGACACACGGACCTGCTTGGACCAGAGTCACCTCTATCCACTGTCCATCCTGTGTAAAGATTCGCGTCATTCCTAATTTTTTACCCAGAATTCCCGTTGCCATTCTTGGGATATCCTTACTATTTAATCGTTAAAAATGTTTTCATTGTTTATTACTTCATCACTGCTTAACTTCCACATCAACCCCCGGAGGCAAAGCCAACTTGGTTAATTCTTCAACAGTGGCTTGTCCCGGATTGATGATGTCGATTAATCTCTTATGAACACGCATCTCAAACTGTTCTCTTGACTTTTTATCTACATGCGGACTACGGTTTACTGTATACTTATGAATTTCCATCGGTAAAGGAATAGGACCCCTAACACCGGCACCTGTCTTCTTGGCAACAACAACGATTGCCTTTGCCGATTGGTCTAACAACCGATGGTCATAAGCCTTTAACTTAATTCTCAACTTTACACTCACTTCGTTTTCTCCTATAACCTTGCTTTATTATGCTCAAGGTTTATTATTCGATGATTTTACTTACGACGCCAGCACCAACAGTGCGTCCACCTTCT
>DAOSBX010000039.1 GCA_035361075.1 Candidatus Hydrogenedens sp.
CATCATTTGCAGTGGAGAAAAATCGTTTTTTAGGGGAGCAGGGATGCTCCCACTACTTTGGTATAATGAGTAGGGGTAAACCCATGCGTTTGTTCATATAATATTATTGTAAAGGTTGTATAGAACAAGGTAATGTTAGCATTTCTGCTGACCTATCTACTACATTCTTTATTACACAATCTATGAATTCTGTTGGTTTAAATGAGGTATTTGTTCAATATGTTTTATCTATTGATTTGTCTTGTTTGAATTATTCTGACCGTATTATTATCTATCCTGATTGTCTAATTATAATTGTGAGGTGTGGTTATGCTCTTTGTGCCATAGGTAAGAGTGTCTATAAAATGTGTATAATTATTTAGTTTGTTTTTATCGATTATTATTTGTAATTAGGAATATAGGTTTTAACGGTTATGGAGAAGTTGTTGTTGTTTGATTTTGATGGTGTGATTGCAAATTCGTTTGAAGTGTTTTTTAATGAGTTTACGAGTGCATGTTTTGAGATGGGTTTTGACCGATTGAATTCGAAGAAGGCATTTTTAGATTTGTTTGAGGGTAATCTTGTTTTTAATGTTATCAAAGCGGGATTTCCTCCATGGAAATTAAAGGAGTTATTTCATCGGTTTCAACCACGTATCTCTTCTGCGAATGAGCGTGTATCGGCGTTTGATGGGGTATGTGAAGTTATTACGAATCTTTCTTCTGTTTATCCAGTGTATATTATTAGTTCTAATCTGACAGAGGCGGTTCAACGGTTTATTTTGCGAGAAGGGTTGGAAGGTGTGCGTGGTGTGTTGGGTGCGGATGTAGAAACGAGTAAGGTTAGGAAGATAAAGAGGATATGGAAACAACATCCGAAAATGAAGGCTTATTATATAGGTGATACCAGTGGTGATGTGTATGAAGGCAAAGAAGCAGGTGCTATAACTATCGCTGTTACATGGGGTTGGCATGAACAGGAACGGTTAATTAAAGCAGGACCACATTTTCTTGTTCATACTCCGAAAGAGTTAGAACATTTGTTGTTGTCAGAAAGAAGCACTTAGGTAGATATTTTTTCTACAAAAATTTGTTGATTCGTTGTTCGATTTCTGAAGCGAATTTAAGGATGTATTTTTGGACATAGGAGAATGGGTTGAGGGAGGTATCCTCAATCAGTGGTGTTAGGTCCATTCCGAATATAAGGGAAGTGGCGGTATCAACTCCGTGAGATGCAAAGTAAGTAGCGTGTGCTTTTCGTCTGCCCATAGTAGCGAGGTCGTATCTTTTTCCCCCTGCAATTTGTGAGTCGAAAACACCTAAGAGGGATGCCTGTAGATTTTCGTGAGGTGAGACATCAAACGGGACTTTGTCTTCATCTGGTAGCCAGTCTAAATCTCGCCATACTTCGCACCCGTAGAGTTTTTCGGGTTGATATTGTCCCTTTATCTCGCGTAGTGCCTGGATAAGTCGAAGAGCCACTCCGACATGAGTATCGTGTTTGTCTGCCAGGTTATGTGTATAAATGATTTTTGGTTTGGTTGCGGATAGTATTTGTTTTAAGTCTTCAATAATAGAGTGATTATTTTTATCCTTGATAGCACTGCTTGGATAGTCTAATAGGAATTGAACAGAATACTCGCCGATAATGGCTGATTTTTTCTGCTCTTTGCGTCGGACAGCCATCATTTCGTCGTCGGTGTAGTTTGCATATAAGTCGGTTCGGGGTGAACCACTACCGTTTGTGACCGTAACGGCAGAAAACCATAAATTGGGGTTCTGAAAACAAGCTAAAATTCCATCGTATGCCATAATTTCAATATCATCTTGATGAGCACCTACTGCAAGATGTGTGGTTCGAGATAGTGCGGTTTCCAGAGGTGTCCCGTCGGGGATAAATATTTCTGAATGGGGTTGAAATAGTTTCATACTCCATACTCCTTCTTTGTGTGATTATTTTATAATGGGCGGATACGCAAATTTCGGAATTCCAATCGTGTTCCATGATTCTGAAGTCCGATGAAACCGCTTGTGCGTTTTAAGCCTGGGTGGTCTTTTATTTTATCGAGATGGTTGTTCAAATCTGCATCAATAATCTGCACACCGTTTAATAAGACTTTTACTTTTGAACCGACACAGGAGATATGGTATTTTTGCCATTCACCAGCAGGGCGTGATACTCTGCGAGATGGTGCTACAGTTGCATAGACACTACCGCAATATTGCCATGGTTTTAGGTCTTTATATTGGTCGGAATAATCATCGAGAATTTGAATTTCACTTCCTTCGAAAGCGGGATTTCCTTCTTTCGGGGCACGGATAAAAACACCACTGTTTCCACCTGGTGGTAAACGGAATTCCAATTCTAATTCAAAATCAGCATATTCTTCCGCAGTAGCAAGCCAGCCACAGCCTTCTCCGCCTTCGGTTACGAGCATTCCATTTTCTGCTTTCCAGCAGTCTATATTCCCGCCAAATGCTTGCCAGCCTGTCAGGTCTTTACCATTAAAAAGTTTTTTCCATCCGTCACCTCTTGGGATTTCGCGTATGAAAATATTGCGGAACCATAAGGGGGAGTGATGATGCTGTAGTTCGATAGAACCGCTGGTAAACAAGGGCTGAGAGCGGTCCCAATAATTCTCCATGACGGTTTTATTTACTACTAATTTGTCGTTTAAATACACTGTTACACGGTCGCCTATAATGCGAATAAAGAAGCGGTTCCATTCACCGACGGGGTTATCTGCAAAAACGAGTGGTTTACTTGGATTTTTCTCATTATTATATAGTCCTCCAGAACCGATACCATCTTTATTATCCCAGATTTGCACTTGAGGTGTTCCGCGTAGATAGATACCGCTATCGCCATTTGCTTCAATTTTCCAGTCTACCAGAAGTTCATAGTCTTCATAATCTCTGGCTGTGCAAAGGCTGTTTCCCTGTCCATCATAAGCCAATACGCCGTCAACAACTTTCCAATGGGCTCGCATCTCTTCGTCTGCTTTTTGTTGTGCGGATGCTAATTCTTCGGGTGACATTTGTGCCCGTTTTATTGGGTCTGCTACCAATCCTTTCCAGCCAGTTAAATCTATGCCGTTAAATAAAGGAACAAAGCCTACGGGTGGGTTTTCAGGGGTATATTCTCCTAATAATTCTGCAATTTTAGGTTCGACGGCTCTTGCCCAGATTTCGTATCCTTTTGCGTTTGGATGGAGTAAATCGGGCATGATAGTTTTGGGAAGGTTTCCGTTTTCATCCAGAAATTCCGCACCTATGTCATAAAAATGCACAAAGGGTTTGCTTTTCGGTATCTCTGCAATTCGCTTATTGGCATCAGCAATATTGTTTAGTTTATCCTGTGGTACATCTGCCCGTGGGAAAATTGCGAGTAGAAGAATTTTCATATCGGGGAAAAGGGTGTGAAGTTTATCAATAATCTTTTCAATTCCTAAGGCAATTTGTTCGCCTGTATGCCGATGGCAATTGTTTGTACCAATCATAATCATGGACAGTTTCGGCTGAACATTACCCCATTTTAAGTTTTCCAGTCGCCATAGAACATGCTGGGTCTGGTCACCGGAAAAACCCATATTCACTACATTTCTATCTGCGTAGTATTCATCCCATGTGTTTTTACCGACATTATCCCACCCGTGAGTAATGGAATCGCCTATAAATAGGACATCCACATTCCCTTGTTGAATACGTTCTTGATTGCTCTGGAATCGTTCTTGCCACCATTTATCGGGGCGTGGTATGGGGGTTATTGAATCTTCTTGAGCATAGATAATGGAGGTAAGCAATGCAAGTGCAATTAGCACTGTTAGGAAGAAAAAGCGATTTTTTAGATTCATGGTAAACATCTAAGGTCTCCTTATGTGTTAAATTGATTTGTATATTACCTGGTGAATTTGTCTATTGATTTTAATCTAATTATAAAAACTAAGACAAGCTACATTTTTTTAGGGAAATGAAGGAGCATACTATTTTAGATTTTTTAATTATATAGAAACTCAGTTTATAAAATGCTTATTATTTTTTTGAAATAGGAAAATTATGATTTGTTTGTTAATATGGGGTCTTATTGCTATAATATTTTTTGATTTGATATAATCTATCTTCTGTAAAATGAAATAAAAGGAAACTATAACTGTGAATCGGAATGGAGAATAGCAATGTCAGGACATTCGAAATGGGCAACGATTAAACATAAGAAGAGTGCAATCGATGCGAAGCGTGGGAAGATTTTCTCGAAGTTAGCAAAGGAAATTACAGTGGCAGTAAAGATGGGTGGTTCTGATCCAGAATCGAATTCGCGACTTCGTACGGTGTTAATCGCATGCCGAAATGCAAATATGCCTAAGGATAATATTGAGAGGGCAATAAAACGTGGGACAGGAGAAGGTGGAGAAACCTATGAGGAGGTGCGTTATGAATGTTACGGTCCAGCAGGAGTTGCCATTGTGGTAGATGTTTTGACTGATAATAAACGACGGACTGTTGCGGATGTGAGGCATATTGTAACTAAGCATGGTGGTAATATGGCAGAAGCAGGGGCAGTTTTATGGAACTTTGACCCGAAGGGTTTAATTACAGTAAAGAAAGAGAATCTTTCTGAAGATGATATTATGGAAAAGGCGTTGGAAGCGGGTGCAGAGGATGTTGATACGGAAGGCGAGATGTACGAAGTTTATACGGCTCCGAATGACTTACATACTGTTTTACAAAACTTTGAGAAGATGGGGATTGCGGTTGGTGAAGCGAAGCTTACTTTGAAACCGAAAAATTTGATTTCCGTTGATAATAAATCTGCCGCTTCGGTTCTTAAATTGATGGAAGCATTAGAAGATATGGATGATGTTCAAGATGTGTATACAAATCTTGACATTACAGACGAGGCGATGGCAGAGGCGATGTCGGAATAATTTAACCAATGATAGCCCTTGGATTTGACCCTGGCTTAGCAACTACAGGTTATGGATTAGTAGAAAAGAAAAGTTCAAGATATTATCATGTTGCACATGGGGTTATTCGTACTGGTTCAACAAAATCTCTTCCCGAACGGCTTGCTATAATTTATGAGGGTGCTCAAGAATTAATCAAGACTTACAAGCCGAATATTGTGGCTGTTGAACGGATTTACTTTGAGAAGAACGTTACAAATGGTATTTTCGTGGCTCAAGCTCGGGGAGTTTTGCTTCTTGCCTGTGCACATGAGCATGTTTCTGTTACTGAATTTAGCCCTACAGAAATAAAAATAGCATTGGTTGGGTATGGTAGAGCGGAGAAACATCAGGTTCAGTGTATGATACAACGGTTACTTTTATTGGATGAGATACCAAAACCTGATGATGCTGGGGATGCCCTTGCTATTGCCTTATGTGCCTTACATGTTCAGCCTCTTCCAGAGGCATTCCATTGAGTTAATACCTATTTGTGCTGTTGAAGAAGGAGAGGATTGCGGAACGGGTTTCCTCAATGGTGTGAAGTTTATTTATATTCTTTTTGAAAAAGTCGAGGCATTGGTTAAAATGGGTTTCATCTGAGATGTAAGTTCTAATCATGTTGATATTTTTACCTACATCGTAAATTAAAATATGTTTTTGGTCTCCTGTTGAAAAATATACCTTTTCGATTCGTCTTTGATAGCCTTTTAATATGCGGAGGTAAAACATTAAATTTATCTTGTAAAAATATTGTTCTGGAATTCTATTCTCGATACAAATTTGATAGTGTGCTTCGTCAATATCATCTGCATGGAGATTTGTGGCAAGAATATTTCCATAATCTAAAAGTTGGAAATACTTTTTTAAGTTATTACCCCAAAGGTATGCAAACCAATGTCCAGAGCCTATTTCATGACATATATAGCATTTTTTGCTATCAGGGTTTTGTTTTAACCCATGTGTAATTTCTTGCTCCGTTGCTGGAAGGAGTTGAACATTGGCAGGTACAAGGTTTAATAAGGCACCCATTACGGTTGTTTTTCCTGCACCTCCAGGATTGGCACCCACCATAAAAGATGCTCCATGGCTGATGTGGTAAAGTGCAAATGCGGATAAGTCCAACGTAATAGTTTCTCGCTCTAATAAGTCAAACATTGAGAGCATTCTCCCGCCACGTTGGTTACAGCGGTTAATTTCATTACAATGTAAAATAATGTCTTTGCTGAGCATACCGATATTAGAATCTTTGGGAATTATGTTATTGGCTGAAATAGTTGTTTCCAACTGTTGATTATAATACATTTTTTTTGTTTGTTGTTTCAGGGGAATTTAATGATGATTTTTTGTATCGTTATTTATTTTTATTTTATTTCTTTTGTGTGTATCATATAGTAGCGTATATTTTATATAGATTGAGGCTATGATGCAAGTAGGTATGTTATAAAAAGGGACTGTTATGGGATTTGGTAAGATTGCAGATTATTATTATCTTTTATTTGATGAAGTAAGTCGATTAAAAAGGGAAGAGCCATTTTTATCTGAAATAGTAATGAGGTTTGCTCCGTTGCCTAAGGTTTTAGACCTTGCTTGTGGGACTGGATTGCATGCACGGTTTTTAGCAAATAAGGGAGCAAATGTAACTGCAGTGGATATAAGTGAAGAGATGTTGAACTTTGCGAGAAAACAATATTTGCCGAAGAATATTTATTTTGTTTTAGGAGATTTGGAACATTTGCCAATTACGGGGGGTTGGGATGTTATTTTATGCCTTGGCAATTCTCTTTGCCTGCTTTCTTCTCGGGACACGATAAGGGCATTATTTCAGCATGTGTCTAAATTGCTTGTATCGGGGGGAATGTTTTTGATTCAGATATTGAATTATGAACATCCAGAAATGAGGCAAATACATACTCGTTGTGTTAATAAAAGTATAGGAGATAAAAACGTAACGGTGGTGAAGACGCTAACGCCATCAGAACGACACATATTCTTATCCATTAGTTATTTTATTACGTCCGAAAAGATGCATGAAGCAGTGAGTGAGGCAAATGTGTTACAAAAAATTGTTAAGGAGGAGCTTATTCGGTATGCGGATGAGGTAGAATTGTCTGTCCAAAATGTTTTTGGTGATTTTCAGAAAAATGAATTTGACCCTGAAACGAGTAGGGATTTGATAATTCTATTTTTTAAGGGATAGGAGTGATTTTATGAGATATTTCATATTTACTTTGATGATTTTTGTTTTCATTACATTTTTTTCAGTAAGGGGAGAAGAATGGCTTGTTTCTGTATCACCAGAATTAAGGAAGGAACCTTCTATTACCTTTGCATTAGGTGATTTGAAGATGATAGGGGAAAGGTATGATTTAACATTTAAATGGGTATCGGACCACCAATTACTGAGGAATAAGAATACACTTATTATTGGGAATGTGGATAGGAACAAATATACAAAAACATTAGTGGAAGGGAACAAAATTCATATTACAAAAGAGATTCCAAAGGAAGGATTTGGAATCCAGACAATTAAGGCAGACACTGGGAATACTTTGATTATTATTGCAGGGAGCACAGTTATCGGTGAAGCGTATGGTATCTATTGGTTAATTGACCGATTACAGGTTTATCAAGGTATTCCAGAAATGAATGAAATAAGAGCACCTGCTTTTTCTGTTCGTATTGCTTCAGCATGGGGTAGACATTTATCAGGTGGTGGTAATGAGGAACAGTTAAAGAATTCGCTACGGTATAGTTTTAATTGGGTTTCAGGAATGAATATGCTGGACTTAATTCCATGGAATTCGGAACCTGAAAATGAAGTAAACCTTGAAAATTGTAAAAACATGCAGAGGTGGATTGATTTGGCTCATGATTTGGGGATGCGGTATTTTGCTTTTAGTAATGAGGTGGTATATCATCCATCACTCTTTAATTATAATCCTAATCTATTAAATCCATGTAACCCTGAGTTTTGGGATACATTTCAGGATAAGTATCGCCTTTTATTTAGGGCACTTCCGAGTTTAGATGGGATTGAGATTTGTTTAGATGATATTTCAGGTTTTTGGGATAACTATAAGCCGTTGGATGTGCTTCACGATGTTTCGCAATGTACATTGAGTTATGAGGAGCGGTATCACACATTGGTTAAAAAGGTGTATGAGGTTGTTGTGGGAGAATTTGGTAAGACGTACTTTCATAAAAATTGGGGGTTACGAGACCAAGAGATACATTGTCAACCAGAAGTATATAAAGAGGTGTTCACGGAGGATATTCCTAAAGATAATCTATTTGTAATGATAAAAATTACACGTGGAGACCGTTGGTGGTTTCAGCAGTATAACCCGACATTTAATCTAACGCCACACAAAACCATTGTTATTTTTGAGACAATGAATTATTATGAAGCGGGGAATGAGAATTTATTTCCAACATTTTCTGGCGAATATTTTCAACGGGGTTTGCAATATTTCTTATCCCATGAGAATAGTAATGTTGTTGGATTTTCTTATTTAGGAGGTTGCTCTGGTGATGAATGGTCTACAAGAGGAGCCTATATATATGTGTTGTATCGTCTTCTTTGGGAGCCAGATGTGTCAATTAAAGAAGTGGCAAAGGATTATTGTTCCAAGTATGTCGGGGCAGAGGTAGCAAATGAGATGGCGGAGATACTTATGAGTTCGGCGGAGGCATATAAGTACGGATTGTTTATTGAACCCATTGCTTATGGGCAATTTAATTCACTCCTTCATATGCGTGTTGGCATTTTTACTGCTGAGGGGTATCCACTTATTGATTTAGGGAAAGGACACATCGGCTTTTTAAGGACTGTGTTTATGAAGTGTGACCCATGGAGAAAAGCCACATTTAATCAGTTGCAATACGGGTTAAATGTTGCGGAATCCATGTTAGCAAAATATCGGGAAATAAAGGATAAAATAAATCCGCCTATGTGGAAGGACAAAATAGAATTGCAGTTGAACATGACTAATGCTTTGATACAAACCAATGTGCAATATGTTAAAACCATGTTTCATTTTTTTGATTATCTGGATAAACCGAATGAGGAGACACGAAATAGTCTTTTGATGTCGTATCAGGGTCTTGTTGATAGTTGTGATTACTTTAAGAAATTGCCTGGGTTTTCGTATAAGTTAGATGGAGTTCATGTTCTTATTGAACATTGTCAACGGGCACTTTCAGATATAGAACTGGAACGTTCCATTTTAAGAGAAGTGCCTTCTCAGCCAGAATTAGATAGGATTATTACTCAACAGCAAGGGTTGTATCGTGACATGTTTGAAAAATATAAAGGAGTCGCAAAAAAGATAGGTCATTTTGAAATACTTGTAGATGGTCAGGATTTGTTACATATAAAAGGGAATCGATATCGGATAGAGCATCTTCGTTGGGATGCTCCGTATGTGGGAAGAGCGGAGTTCTATGCTTCGTTGCCAGAAAAAGAACAAATTGTGATTCCTGTACCGATAGATACACGTCCATTACATCCTTTTGTTTTATATCAGCCATCTAATGAAAATGGATATGAGGCGGTAATATATCTCGATGACCGTCCTGGAGGTATGGGTTGGTTTCTTTTTGATGTGTATTCCATAGATGTTCCAAAAGATGAAGATAACATAATCCGAAATTGGGCTGAATACTTTACCAAAAAGCAATAAATTAATAAGAAGCATTTTTGGGAAAGTATGAATCTGTATCTTAGAGTTTGTTAAAATATAGCATTTAATTTTTGGTGTGACCAAATTGAAGGACAGGATATATGAGAAAAATAGAAAAAAATTGGAAAAATGTTCAATTGACAGATAATGTTATCTCTATCCTGAGTAAGGCGAAGAAAGTTTCTTTTGCCACAAGTATTAATGAACTGATAGAGATTGCATGTAATTCATCGGCGCCTGATGCACAGTTTCATGTGGAATATGATGTCCCGAATAAAGGTTTATATCGTGAGGCGACGGTATCTCGTGTTCGTAATGGTGTGAGTGTAAATTATACAGAACCTTATATGAGGCGACGTGACCCTGATTGTATGTTTATTGGTGATGATGAACCTACTGACAAGCCGTATTTTAAGGATGTTTTTGGATTTTCGTTTGATAAAATGGCGGAGGAGACGTTTGATTGGTTGAAACAGCAAGAACTTATTTTATTTGGATTTGTAGCTGGTGGGGATTACCTTGGCAAACATGCTTTGGCTATTGCCCCGTCGAATGCGGGATTTTTCGCACTGGGTTTAGCGTTGTTGCAGGGAATCTTGTCTTGGGATGTGTTATCGAAGAAATTTGACCCAAGGCTTATTATGTATGTAGCACCTGTATTTCGTCATACACATTTTAACGGTAAGCAGGTTGTAGTTCATCGTCGGGGTAAAGATATATATGAAATATTTTCTTATAATTTGTATCCTGGACCGAGTGCAAAGAAGGGGGTTTATGGTTATTTGCTTCATTTAGGGGAGAGGGAAGGTTGGATAACGACGCATAGTTCGACAGTTCAGGTAATAACACCTTATGACAATGTGGTGACGATTATGCACGAGGGAGCCAGTGGTGGTGGTAAGAGTGAAATGTTGGAGTCGATACATCGTGAGGATGATGGGCGAATCCTTGTGGGGACAAATATAGTGACAGAGGAGCAATTGTTTCTGGAGTTGCCGAGAGCGTGTTCATTAAGACCTGTAAGTGATGATATGGCGTTGTGCCATCCTTCATTTCAAAAAGGGGATGGAAAAATTACTATTACAGATGCGGAGAAAGGTTGGTTTATTCGGGTAAATCATATAGGCAAATATGGTATGGATATTACCTTTGAGGCGTTAACTGCTCAACCTCCAGAGCCTTTGTTGTTTCTCAATATTAATGCGGTGCCTAATTCACGGGCAATGATATGGGAGCACATTGAGGATGAGCCGGGGGTCCCTTGTCCTAATCCACGTGTTATTGTGCCACGTCATATTATGCCAAATGTAGCAAGTAAGCCTGTTTCTGTTGATATTCGAAGTTTTGGGGTACGAACACCGCCATGCACAAAAGAAAAACCGACCTATGGCATAATTGGGATGTTCCATCTCTTGCCTTCTGCTTTAGGATGGTTATGGCGTTTAGTTGCGCCGAGGGGACATGAGAACCCGTCTATTATTAATACAGAGGGAATGAGTTCTGAGGGGGTAGGTTCTTATTGGCCCTTTGCTACAGGAAGGTATGTTCAACATGCGAATCTTTTGTTAGACCAGATATTAGCAAGCCCACGAGTGTATCACATTCTTTGTCCTAATCAGCATGTAGGTGCGTGGAAGGTAAGTTTTATGCCACAATGGTTGGCACGTGAATATTTAGCCCGACGTGGAATAGCCAAATTTAAGACAAGTCAGCTAATAAGTTCGCGGTGTGTGTTGTTGGGGCATACCTTAAAATCAGTTCGAATTGAAGGTGAAATTTTACCTGTTTCTCTTTTCCAAACTTATTTACAACCTGAAGTTGGGGAAGAGGCTTATGATGAAGGTGCTGAGATTTTATATACCTTTTTCCAAAGGGAACTAAAAAAGTTTATGACGTCGGAATTACATCCTCTTGGGAAAACGATTATTGAATGTTTTATGGACCGTGGTTTTCTGGGTGATTATATGGCATTGCTACCTACACCTTACATTGATTCCTCTCAGGAATAAAAGTGTATTGTTCTTTATAAGAATATGGCGTGGTCATCACGGATGCGTTTAAACAGGAAGACACCTACTTTGCGGAGTAATTTATCCAGGCGAACAATAGGCAATCCTAATACGTTGTAGTAACAACCATCATATCGAGATACTAAAAGACTTCCAGGACCATCTACAGTATAGGCACCTGCACGGTCAATAGGGTTTACGACACGGATAAAGGTATTTATTTCCTCTTCTGTTAATGTTCGGAATGTTACATCGGTAGTTTCACTTCCACATGCTTTTCGTCCATCTGCAGTGTTTGCAACTGCGATTCCAGTAATTACTTGATGTGTATTGCCGGAGAGTCGTTGAAGCATACTTCGTGCTTCGTCGAGGTTGCAAGGTTTGCTCAGAACTTCCCCGTCACAGAAGACTAATGTATCTGCTGAAATAACAACCGCAGGATATGATAACCGTGAGATAACTTCATTACATTTGTTAGTAGCGTTTTCTTCGACTAATGTTGTAGGTGTCGCTCCTATGTCTACTTCTTTAACGTTGCTGATTATGACTTCAAATTCAATACCCATCGAGGCGAGAAGTGCTTTCCGTCGTGGTGATGCTGACGCTAATACAAGTGGAAGTCCGCAATCTTCCATAAATGTCTCCATATTTGAGAGTTTTTTATTTGTTTGGGGGTTCTAAATCTTTTACTTCAATATCGACTAAATTGGATGGTTTTTTTGTTTCCTTGTTTTTATCTCCTGTAGATAAAATGGGATTGATAGAATTGTCGATATATTTTGGGTCTACTGAGGCAGGCTCGGGGATTCGCTTTCCATCTTCGGGGACTATTTCTTTTTGTTTGTCATTTTCAATGATATTGGTTCCCTGAGGTACAAAAATTTGGGTGTCTTCACGTCTGATTTTTCCATTTATTTCTATTTTTTCAAAATCGATGATAGTTTGAATATTATCTTCATTTATAATGCGTAGGCGATATGGTAGATAATCTTCATCTCGGAGATAAAGGATAATTTCCTCAAATTGTGTTTCTTGCTCTTTATCTATATAAGGGCGGATGGAGATGCCATGTTTTCCACGTTCTTCGGATAGTTGAATGGGGGTAACATGGTATTTTTTACGGAGTTCATCTAAATTCTGGGCAAATGCAAAGAAAAACAGTTCTGTTTCCACTTGGTCTTTCAAGTCGTAGATGGTCATTTGTTTGATTTCGGGTTCATATTCATAGATTTTTGTGTTTTCAACCAACGTATATTTTTCAGGTTCATCTGTATGAAAGACTATACGGCGAGGCTTAATAAAAACCAAGGTTCCTTTGGTGATGTAGGATTCATCGGGATAGATACTTTTCTGAATAAAGTCAGCGACAAGGATTTGGATTTTATCTCTGGATTCAGTGTATTTTTGGAAAAAGTTGTCAATGTCTTTGTTCTCTACTGAATATTGAGCGTACATCCAGGTCTGAATGGTGATAAGGGAAAGAAGATAAAATATGTGTTTATAAGGTTTATCCGTTGTTTTCTTCATCATGTTTTTCTTTCTCATCGTTGAGGGATAAGGAGTCGATATTGAAATCAGTGGATAAAGCATTATCCAAAGATTTCCTAATTTCAGTGAGCATGTTATCACGATTTTCCTGAGAAAATCCTTTGATTTGGGTAGATTCGTATTCTGATAAGATGGATTGAAAAGACAGTAACAAGGTTTTTACTTCTTGATGGAAACGGTCTCGTAAATGAATGAGGTGCTGAATTTCTTGTTCTAACCTCAAGGGTATTTGCTGAGCACGGGTTTGTGCTTCTGAGATAATAGATTCTGCTTGTCTTTGGGCTGATTCCAGGATGTCTTCATTTAATTTTTGAGCAGTATTTAATGCACTACGTAAAACAGATTCTTCCTGTCGGTAAAATTCGATGAGTTTGGTTTGTTCATCCACTTTCTCTTTTAATTCTTGAATGCGGTCGATTAGCATTTCGATAGTGTCGGCGATTCGATGTAAAAAATTGTCAACGGCTTCTGTGGAATAACCGCCAATCATTTTTCGTGGAAATCGTTGAGCGTAAATTTCGCTCGGTGTAATTATTGATTCTGCTCCTAACACTTCGGAAATAACACGGTCGCGTCTCATATAGTATCCTTAAAAGATTTATAGTAAGAATTGTATCATTAGAAGTATTTATTTTTCTTGTTTTTGTTATTTTCCTAATTCCTGTGCCCGTTTATATGCGGAATAAATGGCTTTATTTACAATAGATTTAAAGTTTTCAGTTTCAAATATGTTGACAGCAGATTCTGTTGTTCCACCTTTTGAGGTAACTCGTGCTCGGAGTTGTTGTGGTAATTCTTTTTCTTTCATAAGAAGTACTGCGGAGCCATAAAAGGTTTGTTCTACCAAAGATAGGGTTGTTTCTTCAGATAAGCCTAATGATTTGCCTGCATCGATAATTGCCTCGCAAAGGTAATAGAAATATGCAGGACCACTCCCACTAACTGCGGTGATAATGTTTATTTGTTCTTCTGGTACGAAAACTATTTTCCCAATGGATTCAAATATTTTTTGTGCTAACGTTTTGTCGTTTTCATTACATTCAGGACTAAGGCTTATTGCAGTAATTCCTTCACCAACCAGGGCTGGTGTATTAGGCATGGTTCGTATAATTCGGAGATTAGGCTGGTTTAATATTGTTTTGTAAAAATTAATAGAGATTCCTGCGGCGATAGAGATAATACGTACATCATTTTGTATTTGAGATTTAATGGGTTCTAATGCGGATTGAATTATTTGAGGTTTAACTGCAATAAGTAGATATTTTGTTTTTTCCATTAAAGTGGTTATTTCTTGAACAATTTGGATATTTAATTCTTTTGCGGTTTGTTGTTTTTCTATATCAGGGTCGTATATAAAGATTTGTTCTGGCGTTAATATTTGTTTCCGTAGTAATCCTTTGATAATTGCCTGTCCCATATTGCCGAAGCCTAACACTGCGAGATTTGGGTTGTTTTGTAACATAGTCTTGTAACCTTTATTTTTTTAGGGGTTATTTATAGTTTGTATTCGTTTTAAGGGTTAAGACCATTGGGATTTCGTCACAGGATTCGTTATGTTTTGGACAGCGGGCACAATCCTTTCTGATTTTGTATGGCAGAGTATCCAATGTTGTTTCTTTAAATCCTCTTTTTTTGAAAAATTCGGGATTGCGAGTTAAGACATATACCATTGGTATGTTTAAGTCTTTTGCCTCTTCTAAAACTGCATTTAGTAATTTTGTTCCTATTCCTTGATTTTGTAAATCTTCACGGACAATTAATGTTCGTACTTCTGCAAGAGTTTCGGTGTCGATATGTAATGCGGCACAGCCTGCGACGCCTTTTTCATCAGCAAAGACGTAGAAATCACGAACATTTTCGTAGAGTTCTTCAAGTGTTCGTGGCAAAACAAAGCCTTTGTTATAGGCGTTGTCAATAAGGGCTTTTAATTGTGGAACTTCTGATAGTTTGGGTTTTCGGACTTTATACATAGATTTTTTTGTCAGCCTATTTTTTGTTTTTTTGGAAGTAGTATACTCTTTGTTAAGAACGTTAGAAAAATTTAAAAGGTGTCGAATGTGGTTTTTACATTTTTACGTAGTGTTTATTTAATTCGTCTAATATGTTTTGGAAGTAATCAGGTAGTGGTGCTGAACATTCGAGAAATGTATGAGTTATAGGATGCGTAAAACCTAATGTTTGAGCATGCAAGGCTTGACCTGGTAATTTTTGTAAAGCATTTACAATAGACGGACTTAACTTTAGAGAGGCGTAATCGGTGAATCCGTATACAGGGTCTCCAATAACGGGATGACCTATGAACCGAAGATGAACCCGTATTTGGTGTGTTCTGCCTGTATTGAGTTTGAGTTCAAGCAGACTTAGTACTGAGTAATCTTTTAGGAGTTGGAAATGTGTAATTGCATCTCGGGCAGATACGCCAGTTACAGACATCCGTTTAGGGTCAGCAAGGCTTCTGCCAATGCTTGCATCAATAGTTCCTTTTTTTGATTTTGGTATTCCTTTTACTAACGCAATATATTTGCGAGAGAATTCTCGATTTTCGACCTGCTGGCGAAGATGAAAATAAGCTTCTGGATTCTTTGCAATAACGAGTACACCTGATGTGTTCATGTCTAAACGATGCACAATTCCTGGCCGTAATGGGTCACCTGAGATAATAAAATCTTTGCAATGATGTAATATGGCATTTACTAACGTTCCGTGAGTGTGTCCTGTTGCGGGATGCACGACCATACCAGCAGGCTTATTAATAACAATGATGTGTTTATCTTCGTATAGTATATCGAGTGGAATATTTTCAGGAATCAATTCGCTGGTTTCTTCTTCAGGTTGTGAGATTGTAACATGGTCTCCTGAATTGATTAGATACGCAGGTTTTGTAATTGTTTTTTGGTTTACTGTGGTTTTTCCATTTTTAATAAGGTTTTGGATTTGTGAGCGTGATATTCCTTCCATCTGGTCGTAGAGAAATAGGTCTAAACGGAGTGGTTGTGTTATTTCTGGAACAATGAATGATTGTGTTGTTTCCATTTTAGGAGAAATATCCCTTTATACCGAACAGACATATAAATAGAAATATTATTCGTATTTAACTTTTTTATTTTTGGCTATTGAACGTAGAAGCAGATATAGGGTAATAAAAATAATAATTGACAACAATGTTTTGGGATAAACAATGGCTATTTTGCTAAGAATGATAATGGGGGTTAAGATACATCGTGTTAGCCATGCAAAGAAAGGATGTGTCGCAATCCAATGGGCAATAGGTGGACTGATGTTGTAGTATACATCCACGAAGGCGGAACCGAAAGCGTTGGTTAGCATATATTGGTCACGGAATGCACGTAATACATTTATTTCTTCTGCCATAGGTGTGCCGTAAGCGGCTGTAGCGATGAAACAAGGACTTTCATCATCACCTATACCTATGATGCCGTAGACAGAGATTATCAAACCTAAGGGTATGAGTATCCATGAATCCAAAATGATAGGTGTTTTTTGATATTCAATTACATTATCTAAGACAATTGCGGGGACATTGGGTTGGCTCTTCAAGTAGATTAAGACATCTACGATAGCAGATTTTTTTATTGCAGGGGTTTTGAATTTAAGTAGTCCTTCCGTTTCTCCCGGGTCACTTTCGGGCTTTGTTGTTACAGATATTTGTTTTTCATCGTTTCTTAATTCAATGTGGTCTATATATGCCAAGCCTCCTTTAGGCGAAACTACTTGTATTTCAGATTTTCCGACTGTTTTTGATGTGGTAACACCATTTTTAGTAGAGAGCCGAGCCAGTGCAGATACTTCAAATGGTAATAATGATTGGTAGCGAAGTCCGAACCCGTTGAGGGAATAGACACGCATTGTCACTTTGTTTGTATTGCCGAAACTATTCTCGGTCATTATAGGGTCGATGTCGGTAGATAAGATTTGTGATTGGTATGCAGTTTTGGTTCCAGGTGTTACCCGATTTTTGATGTAATCATAGGTGGACGACTGGCTAAAAACGGTGATTCCGCTTTTGAAGTAGCTATAATCCAAACCATCGGAAGGGAGGGTAATCTTAATGACAGGGATGTCTTGTTTCTCTGTTCCATCGAGGTTATATGGGAATACGGGATTGTGGAATAATAGACGTCCTGAGCCATCTTTGGGAGGGGAATAAGTGGCGGTACCAGGCTCGGGTGGTGATGTGAATGTTTCAGGTTGATAAAGGTAATAAGTTATTTCGTAGGCATTTTCTATGGGGTTACCAAACATACCACCATGAATGGATGTATTGCCAATGATATTTGCCATTGCACTCAGAGTTGGGTTGTTTGAGAGTTTAATAGCACGGAAAATGCCATATACAGGCGTCGGTTGAGTACTTAATGCTGGGAGTTCAAATGTCCCTTGTTTTCCATTGTCGAGAAAAACAGTGGTTTTTTCTGATTTGCTAAAGTCGGAAATGAAAGCGGTTGTATGTATTCCAAATTCATCAGTGGAATAATGGTAATATCGAAAAGCAGGGATTATTGAGTCGTTGGTTTTTAGGTCAACGTCCACATATTCTGGCATTGAGTCGGAATATAATGGGTATGGTGGGACAATAAAGTCCAGATATTTTTTATCATCGGCTGAATGAATTCCGTTGAAGGGACTGCCAATATCCTTGCCTGTTTTAGCATCTACTAACTGTAATGTTGTTTCTAAATCTAAGTTTAAGCCTTCGATACGTCGAACTACACCACCGATTGCCCATACTACCAGCCGTTCTTTGCCATCACTATCCTTCTCAAAATGGTCTCCATCGAGTTTTGCAATTCCGAAAAATATCGGTGGCCCGACTTCGAACACGGCTTTAATTTGATAATCTTGATTGATAGTTATGGTCAGAGGGTTTTCTTCAGAGGTGTTACCATTGGGTAAGAGCCAGTGTTTGAACTTAAAACCTTGTTCAGGCTGGGCTTTCACCTCGACCTCTGTTTCTGGAGCATAAATGCCTCCCTCGGGGTTGAGGGTTACAATTCCTGTTTCTGGCGGGTCGATAGTAATTGTAAGTGAATATTGCCTCTTGACGATACGAGCTTTGATGTTTAAGTTTGAATTTACACGAGTTATAAATTCTGGTAGGCGTGATAATAAGGTACCATCGGATGAATACCACCCTTCGAATTGGTCTTGCTCATCGACATTGTTTAATGAGATAGAGATGGTTTCCCCTTCAAAGAACGTACCATCTTCAGGGAGAGTTGGACTTTTACTTGGTGTAATTTTCAGTTCGGCGTTTTCAGAGAGGGCGTTAGGTCCACGTTCAATTGTTGCGGTTACTTTATAGGTGTTGGCTACTGTAATTGCATTGGGGAAGACAAAAGATAGATTGTTTACATTCTTTTGGATGATTTCTAAATCCACAATGCCAGTTTCATTAATAGATGGGGATTTAATAAACATCTGATTGTTTTTTGAATTTTTGTAGGCTGTAATGGCAATCCCTTTATAATCAGGTGAGCCTTCTCTAAATAATGCAGATTGTCCACCTATTTTGACTTCGTATAATTCTGTGGCTTGTTCTACATTTAAAGCAGTTGATACGGGAATAATTCCTTTAAGAATTAAATCTATAGATATACCTTTGGGGATAATGTTTGGAGAAATCTCGTTGATTGTTATTCCAACATCGAACAAGGCGATAATGGAACTCTCTTGAATTTGAAAAGTGATTTCGTTATCGGAAGAAACGGAATTAACATTTGTCCAAATAAGTTCTCGGTCTGGGTCGTTAGTTAAATAGGTTTCTGTGATTGATACGGGGTAAGAAAATACTTCGGATTTACCTACTACTGGTTTTTGGATATTTTTTAATTTGATTTTAACCCCTGTTTGTTGTGGGTTAAGGCGAATTAGTTGGATTTGTTGGTTTTCGTCGATAGCGATTAAGGTTATTCCTAAAAACACATTTTGTGGATTTAAATTTCCTGGGGCATTGTTTATTGCGGTTTCTACCCATGAAGATACTGAGTTTGTTTTTGAATTGTCGGTAACAGTATCGATTAATGCGGAAATTTCATTCGATACTGTAATGATAGCGTATGCGTAATTGGTACCTGGGTCAATGTTATTTTCCGATTTTAATTTTTCCAACGTTGGCACTTCTATCTCAACAGAGTTTGTAGGAATGATAAGAACTGAGTCTCCAGGGATGTTTAAATTCATAATATTTACGGTTCGTATTGCATTATTTATAAATTGGTTAGCTACCCAAAATTCGCCTGATAATATTGATGTTTGTAGGTTATCAGGTATACCGTTCAAATCATTATCAATATCTGATGGCAATTCGGCGAGGGTAATATTAATAGGTTTGTCAAGTGAAGTTGTATCCTCATAAGAGAAGGAGGTTATCGGTTCTGAGGGGTTAATTTCTGCATTGATGAGCCCGTAGATAGATACATTTTGTGTGGAATTTGAGCCAGTAATAAAAGGGGATATATTTATACTACTTTGTCCAGGAATAGATGTTGTGTCTGAAAATACATCGCCTATCCATAATTCGTTGTTGAAGCATATACTGCTTTCATTACATGCAACGAAGGTAATTGTGTCTGTTGTCGGTTCTGGATACTCTGCTGTTAAAGGAATATTGATTTCTAATTGAGTTGGGTCATAGTTATTGTTTGTGGACTTAACCTTTCTATTATCCAATGGAGAACTTATTGTTACGTTATTTAGTGAAAGTTCTTTGTTGATAAGAGGTGATAAGTGATGTGGTTCTATTTCTGCTCCAGAATTGGGTATAGTTGGAATTGAGGCGGTTAAGAGTAGATAAGAGAAAAGGACGATGTTGATTAAGATTCCAAAAGAAGAAATATTCTTTACAGGCATAGCATTATTCCTAATTTAGTTTATATATGGTACATGATTATATTAATTAAATGTAATATTGTTTTATTTTGGTTCAATAAATTTTTAAAACATTATACAAAAGAGTGGGGTTGGAATGTGGGATTTTTGTTTGTCGGACGAGGGGGACACATCGGACGAGTCGGACACATCGGACGAGGGGGACACATCGGACAAGTCGGACACGTCGGACGGGGTGGACAGAGGTTGTTGGGTTATTCTGTAGAGATAGGAGATTCTTCTTGGGGTAAGAGGGTTTGACAGGGGTTCTCTTTTTTTCGGGATATAAGAAGATAAAGAAAGAAGATAATCAATCCACTAAGGATACATACGGTTAATGCAATAGTTTGGGAGGCTGTCATTCCGAAAATTTCATGGGAACTGTCACCACGGAAGTTTTCATCAAAGAATCTCCACGCTCCATAAAGGCAGAAATACCATAATAATACCTGACCGTTGTAACTCTTATTTTTGTAAATCATACGTAAAAGGAAAAATATCATAATTAAGCCTATTACCTCATATATTGGGGTTGCGTGTATCGGGATGGGTACTTGGGCACCATTAGGGAGTAGTCGTAAAAATTTATGATGATCCAGTATTCCACTATCAGCGGGATATATAATACCCCATGGGGTATTACATAAATCGCCAAAACAACAGCCGTTGAGGAAACAACCTAATCTGCCAATAGCATGTCCTAAACAAAGAAATGGCACGGAGATATCGGCAGAGGGCAAAAAGGGAATTTTGTTTTTTTTCAAATATAACCACACACCAATAGTGCCACCAATAAAAGCACCAAAAAAGACATATCCTCCAGTCCAGAAGATGAGCATTTCATACCAATGAGATAGTCCTTCGTATTGGACAACATAGTATGTTTTTGCCCCTATTAAGCCTCCAATTAGTCCCCAAATGCCAACTTTGCCTGTTGCTGGGTAGGGTTGTGGTAAACGACTGTTTTCTTTTAATGCTAAGGAAACTCCGACCAGCAAACCGAGGGCAAGACACACTACATAGGAGTGCAGTTCAAATATACCTATACTTATTAAAACAGGACGCATCTTTCCCTTTCCTAATAGATTTGGGATTTTTTATATTTTTCTTAGTAAAACAAGAAGTGTGAGCATTATACCAAAATTTATGTTTAATGGGTATAGAGACAGTTTGGTTTTTATGTTTTTGTTGGTTTCACTTTTTTGACAACCACAAAGCACTTTGACGGTATGGGAGTTATCACCTTCTTTCGAGCCTTCTTCCTTACGTCCCTCAATGATACTCCCTTCAGTATTTGTTCCTTCTCCATCTCCTTCTATTGCTCCATCGTTGGTGTTTCCTTCTGGATATTGCCCTTCTGGAGTGCATTCATGTGTTCCTTCCTGGTTTGCCCCTTCCTGAATATTTTCACCCTCTATTTTTAGGGTTCCTTCATTTAAGGGTACTACACAAATTGCACCTGGGATAGTTGTTACCTCTATAGGCAAGGCTTCTATATTTGAGAGTGAGCAGTAAAAAAGTTGTTGTTCTACATGATTGTCGGGAAATACACGTTCTAATGTAATGGGTGTTTGTTGTGTAGGTAGTATGAGAAGCAATGTCTCACCTGGTTTGGCGGGGCTTAGTATTTTGCATGGAACGGAAAAAATGGTTCCTGACGGAATTTTTTGTGTACTTCCCCAAAGAGCAATAACAAATAAGCCTTCGGGGTATATAGCGATGCGATATTTAATATTATTGTTTTTAAGTTCATCTGTTATGTTTATAGGAGGCTCAGTATTTTTAGTTTCATTAGGCGATATATTTGAATAATCATAGATAATGGGTTCGCTTAAAGAAGTAACGATATTCTCGGTATTACATCCAATTTGAATTTTTTGAGGATCAAATGTAAAAGCAATGACTGCGGTTGTGATTTCTTCATCAGATGTTATTATCTCAACATCTATTGATATGCAGTCATTAAGGTTTGCATATACACCTGGAATTTTAATAGTAGCCGAGAAGGAATTAAATCCTACCAATAATAAAAAAGTAACTATTTTGAATATGGTTATATATTTATATTTTTTTCTTTCATTCATAATAATCATTTTGTTATTAGACAAACGTCGTTTATTTATAGGATAATAAGGTTAGATTAATTATACACAAAATTGGCTGAGAAATGTTTAGAATAGGTAATATTTTAAGGAGTGATGGGAAGGAATGCAACCTATAGTTTCAGTGATATGCAAAAATTGTGGTTTGAAGATATGGGTTCCTGCAGTGGTACAGGGTAGAAAGAGTTATTGTTTTAATTGCCATCAACCAATAGTCGTTCCAAATCTGACAGGAGATACTTCGTTCCATATTGAGTTTAAACAGGGGGATAGAATTGATGACCGATATATTATAGAGGGGTTAATAGGTAAAGGTGGGATGGGATATGTTTATCGGGCGAAGGATGAATTGTTGGATGAGGCAGTTGCACTTAAATTTTTGCATCCAAGTTTACTCAAAGCACCGAAAGCGGCACAGTTATTTATTAAAGAGGCTCAGTTGGCACGTCGGTTACGGCATGAGAATATCATTGCTGTTCATGATGTAGATTGGACTAATGAAGGCTTTTTATTTTTAAGTATGGAGTACTTAGAAGGTCAATCATTGAGGAGTCTTTTACGAAAATATCGAATTGAGAAAAAATATATCCCTGTCCGTATAGGGATTCAATTTACTTTGCAGATATTACAGGCGTTGGAGTATGCACATCGTTGGGTTACACATCGGGACTTAAAACCTGAGAATGTTATGGTTTTACCAGGCGAGAAGATCAAAGTTTTGGATTTTGGATTGGCTTTAGCGGTAGAAGAGTCTATATCACAGTCGGCGAGTAGCGAAACGAAATTACAAAAAAGTATTGTTGGTACATATGCCTATGCATCTCCCGAGCAGAAGAAAAGGTGGGCTATTGATACGCGGGCAGATTTGTATTCTGTCGGGTTAATTTTATATGAACTGTTAACTCTACGGTCGCCTATTGATGAATATGTTCCTTTATTACAATTACGTAGTGATGTATCACCTTCTATAAACGATGTATTACAACGTGCACTTAAAGAAGAACGTGAAGACCGCTGGCAAACCGCATTGGAATTCCGTGAGGCATTACAGGAAAGTTTTGAGAAATCGTATACGGAAAAGAAAATCCATGTTATTACAAAGATACAGAAGGAAAAAAATGTATCAACGGAGAAAATGGTATTTTTAGAAGGGGGTTATTTTTTAATGGGTAATGATGAGGTAGTGGAGGAGTCCCCAGAGGAGGAAGTTTTTGTTGAGCCATTCTGGATGGATATTTATCCTGTGACTGTTGCGGAGTATCAGAAATATATAGAGGCAATAGGGGCACCATTACCTCGTTATTGGCATGACCCTGTTTTAAACGGACCAGACCAACCTATTGTTGGTATTTCGTGGTTTGAGGCAAATGAATATGCTCAATGGGCAGGAAAAATGCTTCCTTCTGAAAAAGAATGGGAGTTTGCTGCACGTGGAAAGGAAAATCGTAAGTATCCGTGGGGAAACACACCTCCAGACACGATTCATTGCAATTATAATAATTATTTAGGCATACCTTCTATTGTTACAATGCATGAAGAGGGGCGAACGCCAGATGGAATCTGTGATTTGGCTGGTAATGTAATGGAGTGGACTCGGGATTATTACTTGCCGTATTCGGTTGCCCGTTCACAGCCTGATAAAATACCGAATCCTCCACTGCGGGTGGTTCGAGGTGGTTGCTGGAGTTCCAGTAGTAATGAAATTACCTGTACAGCACGAAAGGGGTTATTCCCCGAAACAAGAACAAATACGGTTGGTTTTCGGTGTATTCTCCCTTTGAAAAAATAAAAACATTTTGAAACTCAGAATTTTGGACCTTCAACATCAAAGAACATACCTTCGATAGGAATATATTCGAAGCGAACAATATTTTTGAATGGAATAATATCTACGACGCGAATATTGTCAAATTCGTCCCCGACTCGTGCTGCAACCCTTTTTGATTCCCCTGTTTGGCGATTAATTACTTCAACAAAGATAGTTGTATTCCCTGTTTCTTTGTCGTCGAGGAACCCGCGAACCATTATTTTAGGAGTTGTGATTAGCAATTGGCCTCGTTCTTTTAGCCTTTGTAAAGCCTCACTTCTTGCCCCAAGTAGTTCAAACACATCAATACACGCTAATGCTAAAACCCAACGATTTTGTTCTTTGGCTATTTTTGCCCATTGAGCCACTTCTTGGGATACTTCTTTACATGCTTCTTGAGCAGTAGGATTTCCTGAATTTTTTTGTACGAACTCAAATAGTGCATTTAATACTTGTATACGAACTTCTTCTTTTAAGCCAGGTGTAGGTGTTTCAGGAGACGTAGGGATAAAAGCACGGAGTGGATTGAGTATTTCGTGAAGCTGTTTTATATACTGTTCTTTTGTTTGGGGCTGTTCTTCGATAGGTTTAACTTCTTTGGGTTTACAGGATAGGAAGAGGAATAGAATGACCAGTATGGAAATTAATAAATTGTTTAATTGTCGAATATTTAAAATCATATCTTTACCTTTTTTCTAAGTTCATTAACATTGTATCATTTTATCTATGGCAATTCATTTTGGTATTTATTTGAATAAACGAATTATAATTAACTTTCTCAAAATAAAACGTTGGTTAATGACAAAGGTATTATGATTGTGTCTGAACAGATTTCTGAGATAACGGAACAACATATATGGACTGTGTCCGAACTGAATCGTAAAATCCGTTTTTTATTGGAGGAAGAGATCGGTTACATCTGGCTTACAGGTGAAATTTCTAATTGGAGGGTTGCCTCATCAAAGCATGCATATTTCACATTAAAGGATTCAGAAAGCGAGATTAGTGCTGTGATGTTTGGGGGTGACTTGCAGTTGTTAAAATTTACCCCAGAGAATGGTATTGAGGTTATTGTATCAGGGCAGGTTACAGTTTATGAACGTCGCGGGACGCATCAGATTGTAGTTCGACAAATGGAGCCCAAGGGACTGGGTGCGTTACAGCTTGCTTTTGAACAGTTGAAAAAGAAATTAGAGTTGGAAGGATTGTTTGACCCAGCACATAAGAAAAAATTGCCTATGCTCCCGCGTAAAATTGGTATAGTTACGTCTCCAACAGGTGCGGCAATCCGTGATATTTTGAAAGTTTTAACTCGTCGGTTTGCTAATATTCATGTAATTTTATATCCTGCACGAGTACAGGGAGAAGAAGCGAGTAGTGAAATTGTAGAGGGGATTCGGTTCCTGGATAGATATGGTGTGGATGTTATTATTGTTGGTAGAGGCGGAGGTTCATTAGAGGACCTCTGGCCATTTAATGAGGAGAGGGTAGTGCGTGCTATATATGAAGCCCAAACACCGATTATCTCTGCGGTAGGTCATGAGATTGATTTTACTCTGGCAGATTTTGTAGCAGATGTGCGTGCTCCTACACCATCAGCAGCGGCAGAGATGGTTATTCAGGACCAAACAGTACTGTGGGATATGATTCAGACCAAAAAGCAGAAGGTGCTACATCTCTTATCCCAAAAGATACAGGTATTTCGGCATCGTCTTCAATTGGCTCTTCGGCATCGTGGATTTCAAAGTGTTGAAGCGATGTTTCGTGAATATAGACTCCAGGTGGCGGACTATCGTAAACAACTTGAAGATTGGTGGAATTGGAAACGAACCTTACTAAGCCAGAGGCTTCAGAAGGTAAAATATGCTTTACAAATTATGTCACCTCAAATGCGTATTAAAACGCAGACAGAGAGACTTATATTTCTTGCAAGTCAGTTAGAACAAGTAATGTCAAATATTGTGCAGAATAAAAGGTCGTTATTTTTGCCGTGTATTGCGAAGCTTGAAATGTTAAGTCCGTTAAATGTGTTAAATCGTGGTTATTCACTGACCTGGCTTGAGCCTCAACATGACCTGGTTCGTTCATCTGTTCAACTAAAACCTGGAGATTGTGTTAAAATTCAATTTTCAAAAGGAAATGTCCATGCAACTGTAAAAAATATTGAGGAAGATAAGGAATGGAAACAATGAAGGAAAAAAATCCAGAGAAGGAACGTCCTGGAAATTTTGAGAAGGACTTGCAAAAATTAGAACAAATTGTTCAAGACCTTGAGAAAGGAGAACTTTCTTTAGAAGAATCGTTAAAACGTTTTGAAGAAGGGATACATTTAGCACGACGATGTGAGAAAGCCCTAACAGAAGCAGAACGACGGATTGAAATACTTTTGCAGAATGAGGAAGGTGAGATTGAACCACAACCTTTTGATGTATCAGAAGCGGAATCTGCTTCTCGTGAAGAAACTGCAGATGATTCTCAAAAGGTGCATCATAAAAAGACTTCTACCAAACCGAAAAAATCAACATTGGAGAATAATGAGGGCAACCTCTATTTAACAGATAATGAGGATTTACCGTTTTGATGAATTCTGATTTTCCATTGATAAAGCATTTTAATCCGAGCCAAGTAGACCAGTTTTTAAGTGAGAAAGGTGCACAAACAGAAAAAGCACTGCGGTCGTATATCCAGCGATTACAATGTCCAATATCGGGGTTAATTGATGCGATGGAATATAGTTTATTCTCTGGAGGAAAACGGCTACGTCCAGCTTTAGTATTAGGTGCATCGGACCTGGTGGGCGGGGAAACTGATAGAGTTTTGCCAATTGCATGTGCTATCGAAATGATTCATACCTACTCACTGATTCATGATGATTTGCCAGCATTGGACAATGATGATTTTCGTCGTGGTAAGCCAACGTTACATAAAGTTTATGGTGAAGCGGTGGCTTTACTTGCAGGTGATGGACTGCTTACTTTAGCATTTGAGTTGTTAGCTGGAACAGGTAAGGCAGAGGTTGTGGCTGAGGTGGCTCATTCTGCAGGTGTGAATGGTATGGTAGGGGGGCAGTTTTTAGATATGGATGCAGAAGGACATCTGGTTTCTTTGGAAACATTACAGCAAATTCATAAGAAAAAAACAGGTGCTTTGATATGTACCTCTTTGCGATGTGGGGCTATCCTATCTAATGCTACACCTGAACAGATTCAAGCGTTGACCGATTACGGAGAGCATTTAGGACTTGCCTTTCAGATAACAGATGATATTTTGAATGTAGTTGGTGATGAGAAAACCTTGGGAAAACCAGTCGGAACAGACAAGAAACATAAAAAATCAACGTATCCTGCATTACTTGGGCTCGAACAAGCCCGACAATTTGCATACGAGCATGTACGGGAGGCGATTATAGCGTTAGAATCTTTTGGAGATAAAGCGGAAATGTTTCGACAATTAGCCCTATACGTTTTTTGTCGTGACCATTGATTTATTTAAGGAATAAAAATATAGGTAATAGAATATATTAAAAACATATTATGATTTTTGAGACAAAAGAAAGCAAGTTACTAATTCAAGGAGGAAATTCTCAAGAAGATTATGGTTCCAGCCTATCGGACAAACTAATAGTATCGATACTGTGTCTTGTCTTTTTAAGTTTTGCTCTGGCGGTAGGAATTATAAGTTCAAAGCCTTTTACTTGGCCATTTAATTGGGACTCCTTGAGGGATATTGGGATTGCTCAAACAATATTAGATGGCACTTATCCTATGGACCCTATTTTATCTGGAGAGGTTAATTGGTATAATCCATTAACAGGGGCTATTATTGCATTGTGGAGTTATATCCTGCAATTACCTCTTCCAGAAACATGTATCCGTATAGGTCCTTTTTTGCAATTGTTATTACCTATTACTATGGTATTACTTGCATGGAATCGATTTGGTCCGTGGAGTGGTTTTTTTATACTCACATACAGTTTATTTGCACGACACCCTTTACTTCTTCCTGAATGGTTTTATTCTTGTTATTCTCCATGGCTTTTGGCACCTCAATGGGGAAAATCATTTCTATTTTTGATGATGCTAACATTTCTTATATTTATAGAGAAGAGAAGGACTCGGTATGCCTTGTTCACGGGTGTGCTTTTAGGAATTGGTTTTTTAGTTCATACCGCTGTATTAATAGAGGGAAGTTTGTTTATCCTCGTCTATTCGTTCGTTATTATCTGGCAGAATTATAAAAACTCGGACATTAAAACATGGTATGTTTTTGCTTTTCGGATTTTTTGGATTTTTCTTCTGGCTTTAATTGTTAGCTCACCATATTGGATCCCTATTTTTTTTAGGTATCAATTTATTATTCGCAATCCATATCCTTCTTTGTATGTAACTTCTGCATTGGAGTGGAAACATCTGCCAATTACTTTGCAGAGAAATCTTAATGGTTTTACAGTAATAGGGGTTGTTTCCATTATATTTCTTTTTATACATTGGAGGGATGAGAAAATACGTTGGTTGAAGATATGGACGGGTGTTGTCTTATTGCTTGTTCTCCAGCAATTTGCTTGTCATTTTTTGTTTTATTATGGCTATACTTTCCCTTCTTTTATTCCACCACATCATACGTTTATGTCGATTCATGCTCTTATTGGTTTCTGGTTTATATATGGAGTGGCTCAGATAGCAAATAGGATTGTGAATCTTTTTAAGTATGTGAGTAATAATCGTTGGCTTTATAAAGGTGTCTATATTTTTTCTTTGTCCTTGATATTTCTTATTTGCATAAATACTGTTCCTAAACCCATCCCACCTCTTCATGAAATTTATCGTGGTAGAGAGGCAAATCGATTAATTTATGAGGTATCCAAGTACGACGGAGCTTATCGTTGGATATTGCATCATACCTCAACTTATGATACGTTTTTGAGTGATGAAAGAACAGCAGTATGGGTTCTTTTACCATCGGCTCGTAAGTTATTTTATATTATGATGTTTTATATGAATCCGTATGTTGATATGCAGTTAGAATATTCGCTTTATGATTTGATGTGGAAGGCATTATCAGAGGAGCGGTTTAGCGATTTTATCTCACTTTGTATTGAAAATCATGTAAAGTATGTTTTGGTCCCAATTAAAGATGAGAAAAAGAGGCTTCTTGACCGATTAACACGGTTGTCTACTTGTTATCACGATAATGAAGTTGTGATATATAAGTTAAATTATTCGAGATGAAGGGTCACGAGATAGTATCTAATTTTAAATGGTCTGTGATGATATTGAGTTTTTGAGAACGTATTAATAAACGATTAAATTCCTGTTTGTTCCATGTAATTACTACTGGTTTGTAAATAATATGCCAACCAATAGGCAAAATAGGATATAGACGAAATAGTTCTTGCCAACAGAAATCGGCACGTTCTGTTAGATTCGTATTATCATAAGTTTGGGCTAATAACCACCAAAATAGGGGTTCATTGGGATAATCTTTAATCAGCATTTCGAAGATAGTAGTGGCTCCGTCAAAATCGTTTTCATTCAGACATTTAATTCCTTCCCAAAAAGTATTATATAGAGATGTATTTATATCGGGAACACTATTATTGATGCTGTTTTCATGAAGTTCTGAAAACCATTCATAGCATTGGAGAATTAGGTTTGGATTTCGTTCCCAGCCTGTTTTTATGAGATAGTCGGCTGAGTCAAATTGCTTATGTTTCATTAATTCTAATGCAGAACGGATAAAGTGGAATTCAGTTCGGTCATGGTCATATCGATGTTTTTCTACAAAGGTTTCATATAATTTTATTTTCCTCTCGAATAAATTTTTAGTAATACTTTCTCCAGTTATGTTTATTGATTGTTGACATTCTTCTGTTGCCGACTTGTCTGTTATTTTGTATAGCCATATTTTTTGCTCACCAAAGAAACAATGTGTTGAAAAGGAAAGTCCCTGTTTTAAGAGAATTGGAGAGAAAATAGAAGTCCCTACTGTATGGACATCGGGCTCAACAACCCATATATTACACTTTGTGATTCTTTGTTTATGTAAGAAGAGCAGATATGTGCTTGCTAAATTCGCCAAGCCTTCTTCCGTAAATGCATCGGAAACAGGTAATTGTAAATGACTATTGTTTAAATTAAAGATGGTTGTCCAAAATGGGTCATGAATAAGTATCAAATCATGAGGGGTGGCGTCTTTCTGAATTGCTTTTCCTACGCCTTTCCAGTCCATTCGCATAGGTCCAGGAATTGTTAGACCAAATTGATATAAAAGAACGCAACTCATAATAATTAGAAGAACATATTGTATGCTTGTCCTTGCCTTTGATGCGATAAGTCCTAATCCTAAGAAGTGTAATGGCATGATATAGATGATATATCTGGTGGTAAAGACAGGTGGACCTATCTGGGCTAATGTAAATAGTAATATTGGGGGTATTATAAAGTAAAGAAGAATAAGGGTGATTAATAGATGTTTTTTTCTATCTTTTTTAAGGAGAGTAGAAAAAGACGTATAACATAAGCCAACAAAACCTATAATGGCAAATATAATGAGTATGTAGGAGAAACTGGGCTTAGCATAATTCATTGCTTGAGCAATGAAAGGAGGTAGTATTTGCCATGGATGGACTACTCCCGAAGGACATATTCCGCCGATGTTAACAAGGTTAAAAATAAATGGGAAACGGAGCACGTCCCAGAAATCAGGGCGTAAATAATATTGGTGTAGTTCTTTTGGTTGTGGTGGAATAGTTAGAATCCATACAAACCATGGTAAAAGGAGTATTAGGTGCAATAGAATATATCGAAATACTATTTTTAATTTTTCTTTGTCTTTCCATAGGAATAAAAGTGCAATAGCGAATTCTGTTGCCCAGAGAATAATCCCTGTATGATGGGTCCATAATAAGGCTTGATTTGCGAGAAGCCATAAAAGTAATGTTTGATTTTTGAGATTATCTGTTATAATTTTTAAGAACAGTAGAAAAGAGCACCATGCAAAGAAGATATATGCCATGTACATTCGGGCTTCTTGACTTAGAAAAATAAGGGAAGGTGCAAAAACGATACCCGTGCATGTAAACAGTGTAATCCCAGAGGGTAATTGTTGTTTGTGTTCTAACCGTTTTAATGAAAAGAATAAAAGGAAGTAGAATAGTACCCAAAATATCAAACTAAATATACGTAATGAAACAATATTTGTCCCGAAAATTTGACTCCATATAAATTGCAATATTGGGAAGAGGATGCCTCCATAAGGGTATGTCTCCCTCTGTTTCCCTATAAATTCCAGAAATGAATTTAGATTTAGATTTGCAATGCACGCATATTCTTCAAGAGATATAGACTCACGAGGTAGGTGGTAAAACCTTATAATAATGCCGATTAATAATAAAATCGTATAAAAGAAGAAGACTTTTATAGATAGTGTTTCTTGTCTTTTGTTATCTATTATATTTGGATTAATCTTGAATTCCATATCGTCCTAATTTCTTAATATTTTTATGAACATTGAAAGGATTCCATGGTATGGTCCAACGTTTATATTTTTGAGCGACCTCACAATTATTTGTTGTAACAACAGTTGTAAGTAAGGGGACACTTTCCGTGTTTTCAGAACGAAATAGACCTTGGAATGTTTTAATGTATTGTTTAGGTATCTCAATGCCTAACCAGTGCGACCTTACCCATTCAATAGGTTCTTGATTATTGAAAATAAGTTCGTTTCGGGGTTTGATAGTTGAGGCAGGATAGACTGGAAAAAAGATACTTATCCTGTTTATGCTTTTTGTATCGACTATACATTGGTGCATCAAGGGTTCGAAGGGTTCTGAAAAGTCAATAGCTGGATAAGTATGTTCATACCTCGAATTGATAGGGATGGGTTTGTCTAATGCAAAGTCTGCTCGTAAAAATTCAAAAGGTGTTTCCATAGGTGGTAAATGGGGAGCTTTTTCAAAGGCAGGTAAAGGATTATCTGGAGTGAATGTGGATAAGGTGCCATTATCTATTACTGTTGTATCTATTTTTTCCCAGTTTAGTTTGTGATAAGAGCAAAATAATTCTCGTGTTTGTGTGTTTTGCCAAAGTAATAACATTCCGTATAAAGCTGAGCAAGATATAACAACGAGTAGTACGGTAATGATACCATTTTTAATTCCTTTTGCGATATCTCCTTTCTGATTAATGTTTTTATCTCTATTTATAAGTAGAAGGAAAGGGATTTTAAAAATGTCTAACAAAGTTAGTATCACTATTGCATATAAGACTGGTGTTAAATGAACAATATGACGATATTCAAATAGTAGAGATGGATAACTTAACAAGTAGCCTAAAAATAAAGCAGTTAAAATACCTCGCCATATATTTTTATAGCCTGCTATGAAAATTATTCCTAAAAGTGTCCAAGGTCCGATATATGCAATAAGTTTATCCCAGAGATATAAGTAATCACTGATTGTAAACATGTAGGAACCTATATTGAATTCAGGGTAATTTTGTTTTTGTACTTTGACAAAGCAGTACAAAGTAGTGAAGCAATTACCGCATGAAGATAAAGTGCGTCCCCATAAGTCAGCAGGGAAATACCAGAGAACAGATTTGAAATATAATCTTCCTGCTTCTCCATAAGCAGGTGAAAGATACATATCAAAGGGTTCATCGTAACCAAGTCTACGGGCATGGCTAACCACTGTTGAATGGACAAGCATATCGTTAGGCTCATAAACGAGCCGATATGATGATTCACCCCCAAGAACTGTGTTCTCCACAGTTGTAGAGAGTCCCTGTACAATAGAGTGGCTTGATACTGCCCCTTTTTCTTGAGCTACTGCTGTTAGTATGGGTAAACCTGAAATAAAGAATGCAATAAAGTATAAGATGATAGAAGTAAGAACAACGAATTTATGTTCTTTGTAAAATCGATAAATAGCGATAGCAATCACGGCGATAAATCCTGGTAAGAATAGGATTAACATATCCTGCCGAAAGCCAATCCCAAATCCGATAACCAATCCCAGTAGAGATGAAAATAATAATAATTTAAATGTGTTTTTTTGTGTGCCATACAATAACTCGGCTAACACTGCCAGAA
>DAOSBX010000040.1:0-20945 GCA_035361075.1 Candidatus Hydrogenedens sp.
CAGGTAGGGGTGTCTACATAATGTAATAATGTAGCGGGGGTATATTTGCTTAATGGTGGATAGGTTATAGTTAGAATATAGTTTGTTTTATCTCTTAATCGTTGACAATTCTTATAACATGACTTACAATACTTGATAACTGATAATTAGATTTTTGTAGGTTTATTTTGAAGAGAGGGGGCATGGGATTCTATCGTATTTTTTAGGGAGGTTAACCCATTCGTCTTCACCATATAGTCCGATTTGTGACATATCAATCGGTTTGAAGCCTAATTTAAGTGCTGGTGAGTCGGCCTTTAATCGGAAGTCCCCTTTTTGGGAATCCACAAATAGGGGGTCGGCTATGATACTGTTCTTATCAAAGCCTAATTCTTGCCATTGCTGTAAGGATTTGCCTTTAAAGGTAACTTCACCGATGGTGTTCCAATAACAGTTTTTATCCATTTGCCATTTATTGTTTGTCCAGTTGCTTCCTAATAGTTGATTGTTGTCATAGTAGACAATATTTCTCTCAAAGATAAAAGAGATGTGTTCTTCTTCTCTGCTTCTTATGATTTGTTCTCTTGCTGAGAGTGCAAAAATGTTGTTAATGACTTGGTTTTCTCGTCCGTAGTGTTGATGGAAATTTCCCGTAAGGGTGTGATGAACGACATTGTTTTCCAAGACGATGAAGGAACTCCCTTCGTCTGTATAGAGTCCCCAACCGCCGTATTGGTCCGGGTCACACATGATATCATGGATATGATTGTTCCTCAGTACTGTTTCTGGTGAAATGCCTAAGGTATAAATACCTCCCATGTCTGCTAATTGTGCTTTTCCGATATTATGAATGTGGTTGTATTCAATACTATTATGATGTGCGGAACTGGGAGCATAACCCCAGCACCAACCTATGGACATTCCTGAATAACGGAAATCACATATTTCATTGTGAGTTACCTTATTATAAGAACTTCTACCTATCCATACGCCTATTCCTGCCCGTAATAAGCGACCACCCTCATGGATAAAGCAGTTGTCGACGAGATTGTTTCCACATCCTTTTTCCCCTAATTTTTCATATAAATACAATTGCTTTTTATCGGCGGTTTCTGGTCCTGTGGTTTCATCTGTTTCCGCATTAGCGGTTTCCCCTATTTTTATTCCGCCTGCCCCCATATCATACAAGTGACACTGGCGAATAACATTGTCTTGTGAACCCTCACGCCACCAGAAGGCATAGTTGCTAACATGCTGAACTGTACATTTTTCAAAGATACAATTTCGTGCCCCTACGCCCTGGATGGCTCCTGAAATGGATACTTCTGCTTGCGGGTCGGAATGTCCTCGGTCTCCAACAGAAAAATTGGTATAGGCAAATTCAATTCCCTTAAAAATCATGTCCTTGACAAATTTCTGGTCACCAGGATTTCCCTCAAATAACAACAATTGTTCCAGAACAGGAACAATAACTTCCGCAGTATTCATATCTTCATCAGGGTAAGGTATATAGTAGAGACGGCCTTCTTGACGGTTCAAATACCATTCACCTTGAGTATCAAGTCCCTCAAAAAGGTGCTCAATATAAAACTTCTGGTTCTCAGAAAAAGTGACACCAAACCAAAAATTAGGGGGAACATTTAAATCCAAGCGTCTTTCATTGGTATCAATCGAACGAATAGGGAGCAATGGTACAGCCCATTTGCAGAAAATAACGCAGTAGCTATTGCTGATAGAATTCCAGGGTTGTATATCATCATTTTCTCCATAAAATACTTTTAAGGTGCCAGGTTGGTTTTCACCTTCGGGAATGTATTCATACTTTTTCGCAGTGAAGAAGTCCTTTTTAGATGGATAATCCCCAAATGGGTTTGTAGCATTAGGTGTTCGTGCAGGTTGCCTCCGTTGTCGATTGACCCAAACAGAACCCAGCGAAGATTTACTGTTTTTAAATTCTGGGACATCAGCAACCCACCATTTTTCTTCCTTTTTCCATCCTGAAATCTTTTTTCCACCCGAAATAATAGGTTTTTCTCCTTGATAGGATTCGAAAATGGTTGGTGCTTTTTCTTTTCCAGAGTGCTCTGGTGTAATCTGAATAGGTTCATTCAATAGATAACTACCACCTCTTAAAAAAACGTGTATCACCTTGTCGCCATTTTCAGAGTTTCGAATTCTCTTAACCTTATCAAGTACTGCTTGTATACTCCCTAAGGGACCATCCGTTTTAGATTCATTTACTTCAGGTATGCTTCCTGACCAAGCATCATTTCCTTGTGGTGACACAAACAGGCAAATCTCATTCTCACTGGCGACGCTTTGGGATTTAGCCAAGAATGGGATGAATAACAAACAAAGTAAAGAGATTAAGAGACGTTGATTCATAGCATACTCCTTTTGCGTTGAAATGGTACTTCATTATACATGAAAAGACAAATAGATATGAAAACTGAACTACCAAAGAGATGAACTTCTGAAATATTCAACCCCCTATTCGAATTCCGATGAGTTTTTTGAATGTACTATGTGTTTTTATGTGATTTGGAGTTAGAAAGGGAATGTATGGTTTGTTATACTTAATTGGTCTGGAATTAGCAAAATCATTTTTAAGAAGGTACATATGAAGAAAAAGTCTATCCATGTTTATTTTGTCATACTGGTTTTAAGTTTGTTTCTTTTCTCATGTGCACGGCATAGACATATTGCACCTTTACAGGTTCCAATTCGAGAAGAGGTTTCTAAGGGAGCATGGGGATTTCCACTTGCAAGTTCGTCATTTGTGGTTACTTCACCATTTGGCGAATCAAGGAGGCATAGAGGTAGACATTATAAACATCAAGGAATAGATATAAAGGCTGAAAAAAATACACCTGTATTGGCAACTCAAAAAGGTCAGGTAATTTTTGCAGGTAAATCAGGTGATTATGGTTTGCTAGTCTGCATCAAACATGATATGAATTGGGAATCTCGTTATGCTCATTTACGGAAAATCAATGTTAAACGAGGTCAATCGGTAAAGAAGGGACAGGTTATCGGTAAAGTGGGCAAAAGCGGAAATGCAACAGGTTATCATTTGCATTTTGAGTTACGGCGAAATAATGTTCCTGTTAATCCACAACCCTATCTTTCCTCGAGAAAATAGCTTTCTTGAAGACAGACTTCACCTTAACTATTTACAATGCAATATCTTTATCTTTAATCTTTTGTATACCTGAGCAAATTAAGTATTAATGGAAATTTATAAATTACCATACATTACTTGACACAAGGGAAGTGACCTGTGCTACCGCCTTGTAGTATCAACTATATTTAACACCCATTAAAAGTGAAAGGATGTATCTATCAAGTTCTTCATAGTCTCGCTCTGCTATGAGTTGTGCTACTAATTTTTTATCCATGGCTCTGACTTTTTCGACCAGTAGTTTAAACGTTGCCAGACTGTTCTTCAGATGTTTTGTATTGACTGCTTGTTTTTGAGTTCGCATTGTTTTGACATCCAAGCCAATCCATTCACCATTCCTACCATATCCATATTCTTCAAGGACTCTTACCTGATTAAAAGCACGGCGGAGGTTATATGAGCCAAAGGATTTATCCTGGTCGAATTTTAATCCACCCTGGTCGTTTAAGTGCACACTTCTTAATTTTCGATGAGCCAATGCATATGCCATATCATCGGCTGGGTCTAATCCAGCAAGGATAGAATGTGCAGTCTCAACAAGACAACAAACACGGTCTGGGTCGTTCGTTATGTATGCCAAGCCAATAGCATGTCCGATAGTGGGAATAATTGCACTATCAACTGGCTCATTAGGTTTTGGCTCAATTAAGATAATAACATTTTTATCATAAGCGAGCATTTCGTTAATAGCGTCTCTGATTTGTAGAACTGCAAGTCGAACATTCTTACTCTCACGAATATAGGTGCCTTCTCTCGCCAACCATAACACCATGTTATGTGTCCCTAAGATATTCATAATATCGATTGCCTTTTTCGTCCTTTCAATTGCATACTTCCGACATGCAGGGTCGTTGCTCGTATATGCACCATCAATAGTCTTGGGTGAAAACCATAAACGTGGTGCCACGAACTCCGCAACTAAACCTTCGTTGTCCAGCATCTTTTTAACTTTTTTTGCTTCCTTTTCTATTTCAGAACCTGTTTTATTGTCCAAATCGGGCACAGCATCATCATCATGAAATTGCATACCATCAAAGCCTAATTCCTTAGCGACTCGCATCTTCTTTGCAAGTGGTTCGGGTTTTCGTACTGGTGGACCAAACGGGTCTGCTCCTTCATCAATATTCCACGGACCGAAAGAAAAACGATAAACCGCTTGCATATTTTTTGACTCTGCATTTGTGTTGCTATTCTTTTTTGTTGCCATACTCTGTTCTCCTTAAATTTAAGTTTTTATATAACAAATAACTCTCCAAAGCAATTTGTGAATAAATAATAAATATTTATTCTTTTTTTGCATTGGTTTATTATATTCTTAACCACCCATTCCATTCCATTTTAACACAATTCTAACTTGAACAACCTACTTCGTTTTATTCAACACTTTTGCTTTAACAGTTCCTGAATGGGACAAAATATGAACTTAAAATGATGTAATTATGACAATTGCAAAATGAATTTGGATAGGAGCCTATATAAAATACTGCCCTCGTAATTTTTTTATCAATAAGAATTATTGCTACCCTTTAAACGTTTTTAATTTAATATGATTGAGCTGCAATGACGCGATATTTACAGGGTTTACCAGTTATCATACAGGGACCTTCTTCTTCGGGTGCATCAAATGGAATACAGCGTATGGTCGATTTGGTCTCTTCTTTTAATCGTTGTTCTACTTCGGGATTGGTATGGTCAAGAAATACCCGGAAGAAACCACCTTGTTCAATTCGTTCTTTATATTCATCATAAGAATCGACAGTAAATGTATTTGCTTCGGTTCTTTCTTTGGCTTTCTTGAAGAGGTTGTTTTGTATCTCTGTTAGGGTATTTTGCACGTGTTCTTTTAAATTATCAATACCCATAGTTATCTTTTCTGCATTGTCTCTTCTTACAAGGACTACTTGATGATTTTGCACATCACGGGGACCGATTTCGATTCGTAAAGGAACGCCTTTCAGTTCCCATTCATTGAATTTATAGCCAGGTTTATACTGGTCACGGTCATCAATTTTATAGAAAAGTGGGTCCCAATCGCTGGTGATATTTCGTGCAAACTCAGACACTTTTTGCTGTTCTTCCTCACTACGCCAGATGGGGACAATTACTACGGGCAGAGGTGCTAATTTGGGGGGAATAACCAGCCCCTGGTCATCCGAATGTGTCATTATCATTCCACCAATAAGCCGTGTTGATACGCCCCAACTGGTAGCGTATACATATTTTAATTCTTTGTCTTTATCCTGAAACTTTACATCGAAGGCTTTTGCAAAATTCTGTCCTAAGTTATGGGATGTCCCTGCTTGCAAGGCTTTCCCATCCTGCATAAGGGCTTCGATGCAATAGGTATGAATTGCACCTGCAAATTTTTCGGATTCTGTTTTTTTCCCCACAATTACGGGCATAGCCATATAATCTTCTGCAAACCGTTGGTATACTCGAATCATTCGCAAGGTTTCTTCTTCTGCTTCCTCGAAAGAAGCATGAGCGGTATGACCTTCCTGCCAGAGAAATTCTGTGGTACGGAGGAAGAGCCGTGTTCGCATTTCCCAGCGACATACATTTGCCCATTGATTGATGAGCAGAGGTAAATCGCGGTAAGAACTTATCCAATTCTTATAAGTAGCCCAGATAATTGTTTCTGAGGTTGGGCGAATTACCAATGGTTCCTCTAAAGGTTTTCCGCCTCCATGCGTCACTACCGCACATTCTGGAGCAAAACCTTCTACATGTTCCGCTTCTTTTTTTAGGAAACTTTCAGGAATGAGCATAGGAAAATAAGCATTGACATGTCCTGTCTCTTTGAACATACGGTCGAGATTCTTTTGAATATTTTCCCAGATACCATAACCATTAGGTCGGATAACCATACAACCCTTTACAGGACTATAATCCGCTAATTCTGCTTTTAATACAATGTCAATATACCACTGGGAATAATCTTCAGAGCGTTTGGTTATTCCTTTGCTCATTTCGTTGCATCCTTTCCTTGAATCGTTTTACTTGGTTAGAGTTATTGACTTGTTTTTCGGGGATAGGCTTTGTTCATCCGTTGGATAAGTTCCAGAGCATTTTTATGATAAGTAGTTCCTACGTCTGGACCTCCGGAATTTACCTCTCCATACTGACTTTTTCCATATACAAATGGAGGTTTTGTGTCCCATTGCGATTTTGGAAGCATATAACCGATTTCATCGTTAGCCAAACCAATCACGAAAGCCATCCTGGCTCCCTTTTCCATTTCCATCCGAAGAGGAGGGGTTTCAACGGGGGTAGTTAGGTTAAAATCATTTCCTGGTAGAGCTTCGATATTGCCCTGAACAATTTCTGGGTATAATTCACCTGGAACGGTAGTAATCATAACATCACCGATACGAACAACATTCACCTCGCTTTTTGATTTACCACCCCAGTAATATCCTTCATGAATAAGCCCTAACATAATTGCATATTTGAAATGTCCCCGCATGGGTGCAAGGTATGTTTTGGCAGACACAGCCAGTAGTGGATTTTCATTTTTCCATACATTCGGTCCGCGCAGTGCATTAATAGCAACAAGTGCAGTGTTATATCCTAAGGCTTCACCTTTTTCTAATGAAGATTCTTTATATACAGTGGTTCCAGAACGATCAGGGACTTCAACACCTAATTGTGTCATAAGGCCGCCAACCATTCCCTGAAAATATAAACACATACCACCAAAACCGGGTGCACCATTTGGTTCGGGAACACCATTTTCTAATCCTTCACGAAGTGTATGGCAGAAATCTGATGAAAGGTAGTTGTTTTCACTACCCGATGATTCGGGATGGTTCCCCCATGAAACAAAGGTTGCGATGGTTTCATCTGTGTTAGGTTTTGTAAAGCGGAATAAATACATATTCAGGTCTATCACTTCTGGTTTTCGTGAATCACGAATAAAACCTTCTGGACCTACCTGCACCTGTGTGCAATACATATCTGCGGGTTGTAAATTCTTAACTGCTTCTTCAATGGCTTCTTTTGCCATTTTTTGGATAAATTTCATGTGGCTATCATCGTAACCAAATCCTGGAATATCTAACCCTTTAATTCGTTTCCAGAAAGTCCAGATTTTCATGGTATCCACTACTTCATGGCAGTGGGTAGATGAAAAAAGGATATGGTCAACCTTTAAACTGGGGTCTATACTTTTGCGTATGGTTATGAAATCGTTATGGTATATACCAATAGCATCAAAACTTGCCATAACCAGCGTAACACCATTATTACGAAATGCAATAGCACGAACCCATTGTGGGTCATGAATTCCTTTAGCAGGGCGATTTGTTCCAAAACCTGCTATCCAGATACCGTCAAATTTCCCATTCTTGTTTTTATCTACATACGTATCTATACCAGGGTCAAATTTACCATTATTGTTTACATCTTCCCAGGAATCGTAAAGGTCAAGAATAGGGGTAATATCTCTTTTGGCAACACCCACTTCAAGGACACCTGGTTTCGGTGCTGTTGCAGGGTCAGGAATTAGAAAGTCTAAAGTATAGTTATGATATGGTCCCCGCGTGCGAGAATAAAGCCATAAGAAAAATGCAATGATAATCACAAGAATGATTATAAGTGTCCATCGTAAAATAGGATGTCTACCTAAAAAAGAGTCGGGAGAAAACATAATTTTATTCCTTTTAATCAGAGGTTTTAAATGGCAATTGTGTATAATTAGAGTGTTTGAAAAGACTATTGGTGTTGATTATATGATAAATGGGTATCTTATTTCATTCTTTTATCTACATCGTGTACATATAGATTTCTAATATTGAAAGGCTTTTAACATGAATAGAAGACAGTTTTTAATAGGAGTAATTATGAGCGTGTTCTCTGTTTGTTCATCTAATTTTAGTTATGCTTATGAACTTATTTACCAACCGAAACCTGAAGATTCCATGCAGGTCTACATCTACCGTTTGGAAAACGGGATAACAGTATATTTGACTGAGAATCATGAAGTTCCCCGTTTTTATGCAGAGATAGCCGTGCGAGCAGGTAGTCAGAATGACCCACCAGAAACTACTGGATTAGCCCATTACTTTGAGCATTTGATGTTTAAGGGGTCAGAACGATTAGGAACAATTGATTTCGATAAGGAAAAGGAACTATTAGATAAAATAGAAGAGTTGTATGAGGTATATCGGCAAACCACAGATACGGAAAAGCGGGAAGAAATTTATAACGAAATTGACCAACTTTCTCAAGAAGCAAGTAAGTATGCTGTTCCAAATGAATTGGATCGGGTGTATAAATCATTGGGAGGCGACAAAATTAACGCACATACTTGGATTGATGAAACGGTCTATAAGGTAGAGTTACCTTCTGGATGTTTAGAACATTGGGCAATGTTAGAATCTGACCGTTTTTCCAAACCGATTTTCCGACTATTTGCAACAGAATTGGAAACCGTGTATGAAGAAAAAAATCGTGCTATGGATAATCGCGAACGTGTGTTGATGGAAGCAGTCAATAAAGCTTTGTTCCCTGACCATCCCTATGGAACGCAAACAACCTTAGGCGAACCCGAACATCTAAAAAATCCATCAATAAGGAATATAAAAAATTTCTTTGAGCATTGGTATGTGCCAAAAAATATCTCTATAGGAATCTCAGGCGATATACAAATCCCAGAAGCAATAGAAATTATTGCAAAGTATTTTTCAGAAGTGAGGAAAGATACCGCAAAGGAAGTAGATACGAATGAAAACAGCGTTACAATTGAAAAAATAAACGTTACTGAGGACAAAATCTGTTCGCCTATCTCTACATATTGTTATGAGCCTTTGAAGGAAAGGGTTCCAGTAGAGATACAATTCGAAGGGGAACCTGCAGTTATGCTTGCCTTTCGAACCGTCCCAAAACTGCATCCTGATTCCGATAAACTGATTCTTATGGATATGATTTTAGATAATGCAGTGGCAGGTTTGATTAATCTCAATTTAATCCAGAGGCAGAAAGTCCGACGTGCTGGTGCATTTGTCATGCAACTAAATGACTTAGGTGTTGAGTATATATTTGGCGTGCCGAAGGAAGGACAAAGTTTGGAAGAGGTGGAGCAATTATTGTTAGAACAAGTAAAAATGCTATATGAAGGAAAATTTGAAGATTGGCTTTTACCAGCGATAATTACTGATTTCCGTAAGATGAAAGAACGGTCAATGGAAACAAATGAAGGGCGAGTCGGTGAACTTACAGATGCCTTTATTGCACATGAAGATTGGCAGGAACATTTGAAACGTATTGAACGGTTTGAGAAGATTACCAAAGATGAAATTGTAAGCACTGCGAAGAGATACTTCTCGCAGGGATATGTTGCAGGCTATCGTAAAGATGGGAAGCGAGAGATTAACTATGTTCCAAAGCCGAAACTAACACCGCTAACCATCGATAGCACAAAACTTTCAGCCTTCGCTCAACAGATTTTGTCCATCCCTATGGCTGAAAGTGAGCCCGTATTTTTAGAAAAAGGAAAAGATTATATTCATCAACCAACCAAAGAAGGATTGGACTTCTGGTTTTGTAAAAATCCATTGAATAAAATATTTAGTTTTGAAATACGGGTTAATATAGGAAATTATCATAATCCTAAAATTCCAGTTGCTTTGCGGTTATTAGAAAAATCTGGAACGCGTTACCTTTCCGCAGAAGACCTTAAAAAAGAATGGTATAAGTTAGGAGCAGAATTTAATGTCCGTTCAACCAATAACGAGACTATTATTACGTTGACGGGGTTTGACGACCGCTTCAAGGAAACAATCCATTTATTGATGGAGGTGATGTTCTATCCACAGGTGGAAAAGAATGTACTGGAAGAATTAAAAGCAATTATCCTTGCTCAACGTGCAGATGCCAAGAAAGACCCTGAGGAGGTTATGCGTGCTTTAGTCCAATTTAACCGCTTGGATACACAATCCGCCTATCTAAATTTGCTCCCAGAAGAGGAACTGAAAAAAGTAGCTGTCGAAGAATTACAGGAAATAACAAAAAGCCTGTTAACCTATAAGCACCATATATTCTATGCAGGAACATTAAATCACAAAGATTTAATGAAACTTTATAAAAAGCACCTTAAAAATGAATTAAAACAACAAAAGGACAAACACCAAAAGAAACTCTTAGAATTCAAACAAACACCACCTTACATCTACTTGAAATCACGAAAACCAGAAATAACACAGCTCTACGTCTTAGATAAAGAAACAACACAGGCAAATGTGCGAATCGAATTTGGTTTGGTCGAGTCCACTATGGAAGAACAACCTGTAATCGAGGTTTTTAATGCTTACTTCGGGGGCAGTATGGCAGGAATCGTTTTCCAGGAACTACGAGAAGCACGGGCATTAGCCTACGTAGCAGGTGCACAGTATATAGATGGATATAGAAAAGGAGATGAAGACCTGATGGTCGGTGTTATCCAGACACAACCAGATAAACTAAAAGATGCGTTAGAATGCTTTTTGCAGTTATTTGACAATTTACCTGTATCTGAGGAACGTTTCCATTTCGCTAAGGAATCCGTGCTCAACGATTACCAAACAGATAAAGTGCCATTTCGAAGTGTATTAGGACGAATTTATGGTTGGTATCTCCACGGGATTGAATATGACCCAAGAAAACAGTGGTATGAAGATGTGAAACAATTAACCCTAAAAGACCTCCTACAATTCTACGAAAAGAAAATCAAATCCAGCCAACGCCTCATCAGCGTTATGCTTCCACTAAACAGGATTACCCCCGATTCACTCAAACAATTCGGTAGCCTACGCTATGTTACCATAGATGATATTTTCGTTAAATAAAATACGAATACGTTTAATGCAAACATATCGAAATACAAAAATTTCGCTGAATAGAAAGGTATTTATATCCCCAATAGATACTGCATATTCATGTCATAAAAAAGTAGCCCATGCGTCCACTTGTAATTAAAACCGTAACACAGCCACTCCCACCTATGAAGAATTATCCGTAGTGTGGAGGCATGGGTCTGCCTCTACTTTTTAAAGGTAACTGTAATTATGAGGGATAATTTTAAATTTGCTTTTTTTGGTTATTTATGGTATAATTTTAATGCTACTTGACAAAATTGGGGTAAGTCTGTCTCTGGATAGGGAAAAGACAGACCTCAAGAAAGAAGGTTGGTTCTGCCCTTGTATCCACGTCATATAATAGAACATGTTTTAAACTCAACTGATATAGTTCAAATAGTGTCAACATATTGTGATTTGAAACCTTCGGGTCCAGACCGTTATAAAGCCCTCTGTCCTTTTCATACTGAAAAGACGCCGTCTTTTATGGTCTCTCATTCTCGCCAGATTTATCACTGTTTTGGCTGTGGTAAAGGTGGTGATGCTATATCTTTTTTGATGGAAATGCAGAATATCAGTTTTATGGAAGCCCTTGAAATTTTAGCGGATAGAGCAGGGGTGATGTTGCCTCGATTAAACTCGGGGATGGATGGTAAGGCATATAACGCAATAAAAGAGGAACGGAAAACGTTATTTCAAATATTGGAGTTGTCTGCGGATTTTTATAGAAGCCAGTTAACTAAAACGTTGACTGGGAAATTGGCATTGGATTATCTGGAACGAAGGAAACTATCACCACAGATTCAAGAGGAGTTTAAGATTGGATTTGCCCCTGCTGATGGATATACTCTTTATCGGTATTTGAAATCCAAAGGTTTTTCGGATAAGCTTCTCCAGAAAACAGGACTTATCCGTTCTTTCGAGCAAGAAGGTCGTTATTATGACTTTTTTAGAAATCGGATTTTATTCCCAATTCGAAGTATTGAGGGCAAAATCATTGCCTTCGGTGGTCGTGAAATTTCTGGGGATGGTCCCAAATACATAAATATTGCTGAAACCGAAATCTATCGTAAAAGCAAAGTTTTATATGGTTTATGGGAAGGAAAAGAATCTATTCGTTCACAGCAATTTGCTATTTTTGTGGAAGGATATATTGATTTATTACGATGTTTCCAAAATGGCATTAAAAATGTTGTTGCTACCTGTGGGACAGCATTAACATTGGAACAAGCAAATCTTATCAAACGGTTTGCACCTCGTGTTGTGATTGTTTACGATGGCGATGAAGCGGGTCTATCTGCGGCATTACGGGCTACTTCTATTCTACTCCAAGCGGGTTTGAATGTGCATGCGGTAACGCTCCCAGACGGGAAAGACCCTGATGATTTTTTGCAAGAGCATTCTGTATCAGAATGGAACGAACTTATACATAATGCACCGACATTCTTCACATTTTATTTACAGCAAAAAAAGGCTCTTCTCTCCACGCCTACTGGGAAGGTAACTGTTTTATCTGAACTTTTCCGATTAATCTCTACCATGAAGGAAAATACATTAAAAGAGGAATATCTAAAAGAGATTGCCTCAGCATTGCATATAAATTTTTGGTCAATTCAAAGCGATTACGAGCAATATTTAAACAACAATTTTTCTACACAGGAGAGGATTTCGGTACCGAATAAGTTCCTTGTGCCAATGGATGATCTGGACTTTATCTATGCCATACTTCATAATGATGGGTTGAGAGAAAAGGTAAAAGATTGTTTTTATGAAATTCCTTTCCCAGAGAATTCCTTCGGGTTTGCAATTAAATACATATTAGAGAATGAAAATCCTGACCCACGATTTATAGAAGACAAAAATGCAGGTAAAATTCTTCAAGAGGCATATTTAATTGAGCCTAAGAGCAAAAATCTGGACATTTTAGTTGAAGAGCGACTAAAACGGTTTCGTATTGATTATCTGAACAAGCAAATAGAAGAGATTCAAGAAAAAATTCGTTTGGCTGAAAAAAGTCAGCAAAGCGAATTATTAATAGAACTAATTAAGGCACAAAATGAATTAATAAATAGAAGAAATACATTAACATAAGTTATGCTAACGAGGTAATACCTATGGCAAAAAAGACAACTTTGCGAAAACGACAAAAAAAACTTACTGAAATCCAAAACTATGAGGACGAACCACTATTAGAAATTCTTTACGAAGCGCATGAAAGTCCGAGCGATACGTTACGTGCATTAGGTTATGAAAAAGCACCTTTAGGCAAAGGGGCAATAACAACATTAGATGCCCAAAAGACAGAAACCACAAAAGCACCTACACGTCCAGATGAGGGAATCCGTGTATATCTACGGGCTATGGGTAAGGTCCCTCTGTTGACGAAGGAAAAAGAAGTCAGTATTGCCCGTGAGATTGAAGAAGCTGAAAAAGAACTGGTTCGGGTGTTGTTAAGTGCTCCATATACTGTTCATGAGTTTTTCTTAATCGCTACACGTATCCGTTCTGGTAGATTAGACCCAGCACGAATTATTGACTGTAATGAACCCTCTAAAATAGAAAAGTTGAAGAAACAACTACTTCAGAGTGCAGACCAGTTGTCTGTTTATCGTCAGCAAATACATGCATTAGAGAAAAAATTAGAGAAACTAACGAAACGAGGGGCAAAACAAAGAAGCAAATTACAACTGATTGAGTCCATCAAAAATCAGATTCAGGGAATACGAGAAAAACAGTATCAGATATTAAGAGATTTTCCGTTATGTGCCCGCGAGATAGTTAAGATTGGACGCAAAATTAAGTCACTGGAAAGAAGAATTATAAGTGCAAAAGAAGAGATCGTTCAGATTGAACATGAATTTGGGCTCACTGCTGACGAGATTATAAAGATGGCTCACACAGGTAAAGGTCGAAAGAGTAAAAAAGACCCAGATGCAGTATATCTTTACGAGTGTGCCCAACGACTTGAAATGGCAAGGATGAAGATTAATCAGATACAACGTGATGCTCAAATGAACTTAGGACAAATTTCCGAGCTTATAAAAACTGTCAAAGAGAAAGAAGAAAAGATAAGTGAGACAAAACAAAAGTTGGTGGAAGCAAACCTGCGATTGGTTGTAAGTATCGCTAAGAAATATACTAACCGTGGTATGTCGTTTGAAGACTTGATTCAGGAAGGGAATATCGGTCTTATCAAGGCGGTAGACAAATTTGAATACTGGCGTGGATATAAGTTTAGTACCTATGCGACATGGTGGATTCGACAAGCCATAACACGTGCAATTGCTGACCAAGCACGAACCATCCGAATACCTGTTCACATGATTGAATCCATTAATAAATTAGCAAGGGCGAATCGTGCGTTGATACAACGATACGGTAGAGAACCTAATGTGGATGAAATTGCAGGTGAGATGGAATTATCTGTTGACCGTGTCCATTCTATTCGAAAAATATCGCAAGACCCTATGAGCCTCGAGATGCCAATTGGTGATGATGGTGATACAACCTTTGGAGATTTCATTGAGGATGAAAATGTTGAAAATCCATCTGAAAACACGCAATTCCAATTATTTATCGATAAAATTAATGAGGTATTGAAAACCCTAACCGAACGAGAAGAGAAAGTGATACGATTGCGTTGGGGATTGGGCGATGGATTTCAGCGAACTCTGGAAGAGGTTGGAAGTGTTTTCAATGTAACACGAGAACGTGTCCGTCAAATAGAAGCCAAAGCATTGCGAAAACTGAGGCATACTTGGCGTGCACGAGAACTTCTGCCCTTCATAGAAAGTTGCAAAAAATAACAAATATTGTTAAAATATTATATGTTTTTGGGCCCTTAGCTCAGTAGGTCAGAGCAGGTGACTCATAATCACTTGGTCGCAGGTTCGAATCCTGCAGGGCCCACATTCTTTTTAAGGGGACATATACATATTAATAATCTTTTAACACCCTGGATACTAAATGATGGATTTGAGGATTATCAAGTGTTCTTAATGCACCCCGCCAATGACTTTCAGATAATCCCATTTCCTTTGCAACTACACAAAGTTTCATTACCTCTTCAGAACTTACTGAATGACTCTTCAAACTAAACAACGGGGTATTGTAAGAGGACGTCGATGAATAACCACGAAACTCAACTTGCTGTGTATTCGGCAATGCATGCTTAATAAAGGAACATAACTTTCCAATAAGTTCGGGATTATCAGAAAAACCGTGCACAATAGGAATTCGTATATAAATGGGTTTTTCAGAAAGAGCAAGGTCATGCAAATTTCGCAAATAGGTGTCAAATGGCACATCCGAAATAGTATTCCATACCTCCTCATCTATAGTAACCATCTGAAGCAGAATACCATCGACTTTTTCAAGGACTGATTTCCATAAATCTCGAGAGGTGACTGCGGAACAACTGGTGAGAATAACATTTACATCATATTTTTTTAATGCGTCTATTAATTGAATTAACACACACCCATGAAGCAAAGGCTCACCCCCTCCTATCGTAATATTTCGCGGAGGGATTTGTAAATTAATTTCATACTCTACCAGTGATAATATTTGTTCTAATGAAATATAATCCCCAGCATGTTTCAATGCCTCTTCTTTACATGAATCCCAGCATACTCCACAAAAATTGCACTTCTCATAATCAATAGTAATATTCCCATTTACTTTATAGATAGCGGACTGTTTACACGAGTTAACACATAAATAGTCTTGAACACATTTATTCTTTTTCCAACGTATTTCAGGTTTTATGTCTTGTAAGAAGGGATTTAAACACCATGGACATCGTAAACTACATCCCTTAAAGTAAAGTGCAAGCCGAACACCCGGTCCATCATTAGTAGAAAGGTTATCCCATCCGTACAGGACAAACTTCCCGCTTTCCATTACCCCATCTCTGTTATTCATAGCGGTGCCCTCCGCTCTGGGGTTAAATTATTTTATAATCATATTATGACAGAATAAATTCCGTTTTTCAATATTTAAACGGGAAATTAACTTAAAAAGTATCTTTTTACTACACATTAGTATTTTTGAAGTTTTTTCGTTATTCAGACACACTAAATCACTTTTAAGTTCATACATAAAAAAGAACCTTCCAATATTTATGGGGTTAAATGTATTTAGTGAAAGGTCTTTGAATATGTTTATAATATAATCCTACTGGTTAACGTTAATAGGATGATAAAAATAATATAAGAGGAATGTTAATATCACGAAGCAGGTTATCTGGATATCTTTGATTCTTTGCATAGGTTTGGTTATAAGGTTTTATTATCTCACCGAAGTAATTCAAAATCCCGATTTTTGTGCACCTCTTCATGATGCGGAGTTTAAGGATTACTGGGCAAGGGCTATCTTATCAGGGGATTACACACCTCCACGAAACGAAGGTAACCCATTCATGGAAGGGCACCCCCTTCCCAATCCACCAGGGTATCCTTTGTTCCTTGCTTTAATTTATTGGCTAACGGGAGGTAGTTATCTCGCCGTCCGATGGGTTCAAATTTGTATTGGACTTCTTAATATATTCCTTGTGTATTTATTAGGTAAAAACCTGTCTGGTTATAAAGCTGGACTTTTTTCTGCATTAGGAGTAGCTACTTATTGGGCGTTTGTCCACTATGATATGGAACTTAATCAGGTTACAATCTACATAACAATACATTTATTATGTTTCAATTTACTTTTCCATGCACATCAAAAAAACAAATTGGGACTACTTTTCTTGGCAGGCTTTGTATTCGGTATAGGGGCATGGTTCCGTGGAGAAACGTTTATCCTCATTTTCCCATTAACCATATTCGTTATGTTCCTTTTTTATAATTCAGGTCGTCCCAAAGGTGCTTTATATACAGGGTTGTTATTCTTGGTTTCTGCACTATTACCTGTGGTTCCATTATCCCTATACAACTATTATCTCTGTGGTTCATTTACTTCAGGTTCACATAATAGTGAATGTAGTATTTCCATTGCCTTTCATCCAGACACACCTGAGTATGGTTCATATACACCCGAGATGCTTCGATGGCTTAATAAAACACCTGAGGATACAGTGGAAATATTTGATTTAGATGGAATGACCTTAGGGTTAGGAAAGGAATTAGGATTAGGTCGAAGAGCAACTTATAAGGAATGGAAAAACTATCTCATTTCAGGGGCTATATATAACATAAAAACATACCCATGGCTCAATTTCAAAAAATGCTTGAAACGTTTCTTATGGACTTTTTCCCCTCAAGAATTGGATGAAAACAAAGTTATTTATTACGAGCGTGAAGTTTCCAAGGTCTTAAAATATTTACCCCGTTTTCCTCTCCCTATGAGTTTATTCGCTTTGGGTCTTGCCTTACTCGTCATCTCCTTGCTATCGAAAGGGACTAAGCCGATAGGAATAACTATTACCTCATGGAAATTTTTATTCGTTTTGCTGTTCTTTGTTGTAACAAATATCGGTGTTTTTTCGCTTTTGATAGCTGGAAGTCGTTACCGTGTATCTCTTATTCCTTATTTTTTCATCTTTGGTGGCATTGCTTTTTCTTCATTTTGGGAAGTGATTCAGAATAAAAAATGGAATTTGTCCGCTTTGATTATTTTTAGTTTCATTACCCTTTTTGTGTTGGCTCATATCCCCTTTTTCAATTACCAACCCAATCGTTCTCGCTGGTTAGATGAACGACGAAAATGTTACCAGAGGACTGGAAAAATAGAGGAAGGAATAACCTTTTTCGAATCATGGTTAAAAAAACATCCCGATGCGGATGCTCATTATCATGCGGGCGTTCTTTGTTATGAACTCAATGAACTAACAAAGGCAGAAGAGCATTTTTATACATGTCTCAAATTATATCCAGACCATCTATCCGCTCCTTATAACTTAGGATTGATTTTTGCAAGGAGAGGTGATTGGACAAACGCAGAGAAGTATTTTAAGGAAGCAGTAAAAAGGAATCCGAATAAAGCGGATATGTGGTTTGCATTAGGTTGGGCAATTGAAAACATGAGTGATTCTTCCAGTGCCTTAGAACACTACAACCATGCATTAAGTATAAATCCACAACATGTTCGGGCGTTAACTCATAGTGCTGTGATTATGTTCCGAAATGGAGAACAACATAATGCGAGGAAATATCTTGAACAAGCACTTACCATTGACCCAAACTATGTAGATGCACGATTTAATTTGGGTCAGGTTCTATTAGCGGAACGCAAACCTGCGGACGCCTTGAAACAATTTATGGCTATTATAGAAAAATATCAACCGAAACATGAATTATTGAAGGGCATTGGTTTGTGTCATGTTCAAATGCTGAATTACAACGAGGCATTGAATTACCTTATAAAAGCGAAAGAGATGAAACCAGAACAATGGGATGCAGAAACTATTCTCGCTGTTTGTTATGCTGGATTGGGAAAGCGTGAAGAGTGTAAACAAATAATTAAAGGTTTGAAAAAAGACAATTTTGATACAGTGCAAGCGTTTAATTTAGGACATGCATGGGAATTACTTGGAGAATGGGATGAAGCAGAAACGTATTATAAAACTGTTCTTGAAAAGGATAACCACAATGCGGATGCATGGGCGGGATTAGGGAATGTCTATTTAAATCGTGGAGATAACGATTCCGCATATACATACTTCAGACGAGCAATTGAAATAAATCCACATCAAATTGGAGCATGGTTCAATATTATTTTATCATGGATGCAAAATCACGAATGGGCAAAGGCAAAAGCAGAACTAATTAAGTTTACAGAATACTATCCAGAACATGTTGAGGCATATTATAATTTAGGACTTGCAAATGAAACTTTAGGGGATATAGAGGGTGCAAAGAACGCTTATGAAACGGTATTAGAAAAACATCCAAATCACGCTGGGGCTTTATTTTCACGTGCCACTATTGCCCTATCTGAAATGGACTTAGAAAAGGCACAAGACCTATTTAAACGACTCAAACCGATGGAACCATTTAAATCACTATACCATTTGGGTATCATTTATTCATTAAAAGAAAATTGGGATAGTGCACATGAATGCTTCCTAAAATCGTATTTTATAAATTCTCAACCTTTCTTTACAGATTATATTTATGCATTTAATCTCGGTAGAAGTTATGACCGACTTAATTGTTTGGGTGAAGCGGAATATTTTTATCGCACTTCGTTCGGACTTAACAATGAATTTGTAGATGTAAAAGATGCCCTTGCATATCTCCTTTTTAAGCAAGGAAATATTGAAGAGGCATATCTTTTGCTAAACTCCATTTTTATATATCAAATACCTACGAACTGGTCATATTATCACTTTTCCCTTATCTGGGAAAGTATGAACGAGCCTTCAATAGCATTAAGTTTTGCAGAGCAAGCCAACGCATTAATGCCGAAGCAATCGCCAATCCTTCATCAATTAGGGGGATTACATCGTAAATTAAAAAATTATAATCGTGCCGAAGAATATTTAGAACAGGCAAAGACAGTTAATCCTGACGATGCAACGATTGTAAAAACATTCGCATTTTTACAGTCTGACCGTGAGCGTTATAAAGAAGCAAAAGAATTGTTCATAACTTGCACAAATTTACTTCCTGACGACCCAGAGGTTTACGAAGGGCTTGCAGATGTGTATATGAAGACTGGCGAGTTAAAACAGGCAGAAGAAAACTATCGAAAAGCATTATCAATAAAAGATACCCCCAAAGTAATTAATAAATTAGGATTATTACTTGCTGATTTAAATAAGATATTTGAAAGCATCGGGTTATTGGAGATAGCAATTAAATATTTTCCGAATGATGCTATTACACTTACACGACTTGCCGACCTCAAGGTAATTCTACATTCCGATATAGAAGCAAAAACACTTTATGAACGGGCACTGGCAATAGATACTCAAAATTATCTGACCCACAGAAACTATGCAGATTTGTTAGTCCGTTCTGGTGAGTATGAACTTGCTGAGACACATTATAAACGTGCCTTAGAACTTCAACCTAAAGATTATGTAGCACAAGCAGGGTTAGGATTACTTTATGCTCGTATTAATAAATATGAAGAGGCCAAAACATATTTAGTCCCTCTGGCTCAAGTTAAGACAGATTTACTTGATGTAAATCAACAACTGGCTCTGATATTCCTTTCTGAGAATCAACCAGAGAAAGCCATTAAATATATAAAGCGGTGTATCCTTGCCCAGCCAGACCGCAAAGAATTCCGTGAACTTCTACAGCGGGCTACTCAGACGAAGTAGTAACGTTTTCAGAATGTCCTAAAACCTGCTCTAAATATGGAATTAGAGTGTCTGCCATAATCTTCGCTTTTAGTTTTACCCCTTCCTGCCTCATGTGACAAATATCCCCAAAATATCTTGTGCTGGCAGGAATATTTTCTGCAACTGGAATATAAAGGATTCCGTTTCGTTCACAATAATCTTTTAATTGTTGATTGTATATTTTCATCACATCAGAGTATTCCTTAAATGTAGAATTAGCCCAGCCCCATTCTTTGTCATAATAAAAATCATAATAATCTTTGTCCTCCTTATTTAGTTTTTCACGGTAAGGAACACCAACACTGGAAATACACATATCTATATCCCGTGCTAAAAAGGTATGAGACAGATAATCAATATATCGGAAAATGGATTGATGTATATATTCATCTATTTCCTCCTGAGAATACGGAAAGACAGACCGCATTTGTCTTCGTGCAAATAAAGAGAGAAGTAAAGCAATACGTGTCATGAATGGTTCATTATCAAAAGCACGGGGGAACACTTCATAAATAACATCATTAATTCCTTCATATAAAATAACAAAATCGGGTTGGAGATATAAATAATCAGGTAATTTTGCACAATGTTTCTTTAAGACCATTCCAGAAATACCACAATTAAAAACTTCTATTTTGTTTTCACCAAAGTGTTTTTGTAATTCTTG
>DAOSBX010000040.1:21045-32302 GCA_035361075.1 Candidatus Hydrogenedens sp.
TTTTCCTGCATCGTCTCCTGCCATAAAAAAGCCCTATACAATTGAAACACATCTTTCGGAATCTTTTTTATAATTTCTTGATACAACGGAAGGTTATTGTTTTCCCCCACACTTTCATTTGTTAGGGAACAAGTTATATCAAAATTATTTTTATCAATATTAAGGTTAATCTGTTTTATGTCGTAAATAGTGCGAAATGCCTCTCGAAATGTTTCATCTTCATTAAAATAGATTTGAAAACGATAACTCCATAGGTCTAATGGTTCAGGTTCTGGCAGACACCATTCATCACCAACAAGTAATTGTTGAGGTGTAAATAAAGTTTTCCCTTCGCCATAATGTATACCTTCTTCCCTTCCCTCATCCCATTCCTTCATCAGTAATTCTCCACGACGGATACGAACAAATTTATTTGTCTTTTCGATATGTTTCCAGCGTAATCGTTCAAACAGTTCTAAAGATAAACAAATAACAATAAGCCAAAATAGAATAAACAAACTATAACCCAAGATATAAATAATAGGTTTCTTTTTTTGGCGAGATGTATGCATTATTGTTTATGACCTGCTTCGTATCGTTTGATATATGCCAATAAATAGGGCATTATAATTTCCGCTTTCCTTTGAATTCCTTTCATTTTTTGATGACATAAATCACAAAAATAATACGGTGGTTCCTTCTGATATTCCTCATACATCGGAATATATAGAACATCCTTATCAAGGAACCTTTCTTTCAGAAGTTTATTATATATATCAAGGACATAATAATACATCCTATAATTGATAAAATCACCTCCCCACCATTTCCTTGTTACATATTGTAAGTAATCTTTCTCCCGTCGTGTCATCAAGGAGTAATTTGGTGTAGGCATACTCATTACCGCAAAAAGTACTCCTTTCTGCTGAAGGTAGTTCTCTATTTTTTTTATATGACTTAATACATCTTTACTAATATCGTTCTGTATTTGTGTATCATTAGGTAGGAAAAGAAGAGGAAAAACATTTCGAAATAATTTTGATTGTATACATATCTTTTTCATTCCATTTAGATGATTTAACCAGTAAGGTAATAAGATATGTGTTATATCATTTGCCCCTTCACAATAAACAATAAGGTTTGGCTCCATCAATAGATAATCTGGCAAGCGTAACCATAACTTATTAGCAGAAATTCCTGGCATTCCCGCATTGATAACCTCAATTTTATAACCACCATGGTATTGCGTTGACAAAAATCTTTCTAACAGGTTTGGATATGTTTCCGATTCAGTTGGTCCTTCCTCAGTAGTCGAACCACCGATGCACACAATTCGAAACACATTGGGCGGTTTGGGAACAACGATATCTTCATCGCGGAAACCGAAATTGTTTGTGTGAAATTCATACGAATGCAATCGAGCATGTTTCTTATACTCAAAATAAGGTATCTCCCAAACATCGGCTATATCTTTTGTGTTCTGTAGATTATCTGGATTCTTTGACTTATACCAACACAGCAGTATGCTTTGGTTCTTTGTGCCCACTGGATAATAGACAAAAAGGTCGGAAATAATTTCTTCACCATTTGTAAATGAAGGGTAATATTTTGAATAGGTATTCTGACGTTGAACAGGTATTTCTTTTTCCAAAGCACTTAGTAATTCGTCATTAAAACAATGTTTTGCATTCGGTTCAGGAAGGTATACAGTTTTCTCCTCTTTGTCTAAATCCTTTATAAGGACGGCTATCTGGTAAAAGGAAGAAAACAATTGCTTATCATGCTCATCCAATTGTAAAAAAAACTCTGCTCGGTTTTTATACCATTGTCCTATATCTGGAGGTGGAAGTGGTTCTATTGATTGTAGTTGGTTCTCTTGAACGACATTGCTATGACTCCATGGAGGTTGATCGTTCAAGGATAAGATGAGAGGATTTGTTTTAGCAACGATATATTCATAGATGCGAACCGCACATTCAGCAGACAAAAACGCTACGACAACCCAAATAAGAAAGATTAATATTTTGCTGATGCTTTTTACAATACGATGATTCATTGAGGTGTCGGAAATGGTTGCTGAGGGTTATTTTTCAGTCGTTCTAATTCTGTAGCAGGACGTAGGTCTGTAGGGTCAAGTTCAATGGCTTTCTGGAAATATTCAGTCGCCTTTTCACGATTTCCAAGCCCCAAATAGGCACGACCCATACAGGTATGAGCAAATGAATCATTAGGCAATAGTTGGAATGCCTTTTCCAATGCAGAAATAGCCAATTCATATTGACCTCTGTTAATATGAATATCTGCAATATTAATCCAGTTCCATGGATATTGCTCTGGCTTCAATTCGACAGCCTTTGTGAATGCATCTATTGCAAGGTCCCATTCCTGCAATTCTTTATAGGACATACCCATATAGGAATATGCCTGAGCATAACCAGGGTCAAGTTGAATTACATGCTTACAGGTATCAACTGCAGACCAGAAATCCTTGACCCGCCAGAATTCCAGAGCCATAGCACACAGGTCTTCTAATAAGGCTACCGATTTTTTACTGTATGTTTTTACAGAATCTTGCAAAGAAAATATCTGATGATACACCACAACCCGTTGGATACCAGGAAACTCTTGCGACTGATAGATAATACCGTTCTCCTTCAAATACTTTTCAAAATGATTAAGAGGTGCAGATTCAAAATAATCCCCCTGAACCACAATCCATAATTTTGCATTCGGTCTTCGTTCTGGTAATAGTTTTGTAATCAAAAATTCAGCGATTTCTGCGGTATTCTCAAACTGGGAACCATAGCAAACAACATTGGGTACAGGACCTAAATTATACAGAAAAACACGCTTCCACAATTCATTGTTTACAAGAATAATGTCTTCTGTCTTTGCCTTGTGCTTAATAAATATACCTGCATTTTTCCAATCCGTATGTTGCGGTTTCCCGAGGATTAAACTACCCTGATATAAATACAAAAGCAGAAAAGCAGTGATGAGCAGTCGTTTTGCCCATTGTTTATGTTCCATGTTGCTAATGGTGTAGCCAATAATCAAATAAAGAGCAATGGAACTATGCAGGGTATATCTTGGCATAATACAGGGACGCCATACGTGTGAAACAAGATATAAAAATAAGGGAGGAAATAACCACCAGATACAATAAAGCAGGATAAGAGAATTAGTTGTTTTCCCGCCATTATTCGACTGTGAATCTTTAGTTTCTTTTCTTCTAAAGAAATAAACCCAAATAGCCCAGATAAAGCAAAAGAGATATAAAACCGCTATCACGCCACCTATGAAATACCGTTGAGATACAATCGTGTGAGCAGTTTCTTTACTAAAAAAATGCATCCATAAATCAGGCTCTGCACGTAGTTGGTAAGTCCACCCAACACAATCATCTGCAACAAGGTCCCCAGTAAATTCGCGAAGTGTCGGTATCTTCATCCATGAAGATGTCATGTCTGGCGACCAAAAATTTATAGTCAGAATATATACAACAGAAGGTAGTGAAATAAGGAAGAGAGGAATAGCCCATTTTATAAGAAAAAGAATTTCTTCCTTAAAATAATCTTTATAAAACCATTCGCTGGGTCTCCCTTCGCAGTATTCCCATGCACGGATAAGTAATCGGTCTACCAGCAGATACACCCCTTGAACCATAACGACTAACGTCGCAAAGGGATGTGTCCAGAGAAGGAGGAAGGTAGTGATAAGATAATATATAAAAGTTCTCCGTTTTAGGTCACGATACCAATATATAAAAAGAAGCATGGAAAGGATAGACAGAAGGGTGAACAAACTATACATCCGTATTTCCTGTGAAAACTGCCGATGTATCGGAGACAGTGCTACAAGAAGACAGGCAATAAGCCCCGCAGAAGCACTAAAACTTAAACTCCCTAAAATATATGTACTATAAATAACAGTCAATCCGATAAAAACGGAAAGCAGACGGAGGGAATAATACGACTCATCAATATAGGTATGCCATAAATACTCAATTGAATAATATAACGGCATAGTTGCAGGGTCCATAGAGCGATTCTTTATCAGGAAATGCAAAATATTCACTGAAGGTTCATAATGAACACCTTGAGCCCAACGTGTAAAATCTGGCGACGATTCATATTCCGATAAAGGCTTTAAATGGACAACACTGCTAAATTCATCCCACCATATCGACTCGTAACTTAAACCAATAGAACGATATAAATAACCTGCAAGTAAAATTAAAAATAAATATAAAAATACTTTCGAATTCATATCTGCAGTTTTAATTCTCAATTTGTATGACTAAATCTTTTTATACTCCAAATTATTTATAATAACATATCATAATGAGGATTAAATATCTGATGAATACATATTGATAATTTTCAAATCATACCGATGGAGTATCTCGATGAAATTATTTTTAAAGAATGTATCGTTAGTATTGGCTTCAATACTTGCAGTTCTTATATTAACCATGATATTAGACCGTGTGGTCGGAAATATTTTACCCAAGCCATTCCCTGAAGGTACACATGACTTGATTTTTCCGCCATTGTCACAACAAGAATTTGCTTCCGTTGATTTTAGGTATGTGGTAGAGACCAATTCATTAGGAATTCGTGACCGCGAGATACAAAAACCTAAAAGTGCCAATAGTTACCGCATCATAGCCGTTGGCGATTCCTATACGTACGGTTGGGGTGTGAACATAGAACAGACATGGCTCCGCAAACTGGAACAAACACTATCATTACCGAACAAAAAAATTGAAACAATTAACTTAGGTAAGCCAGGAACAGGACCCCCTTTCTATGCAGAAATTACTCGCACCGTTGTTCCTTTACTCGAACCCGATCTGGTATTAGTAGGTATTCTACAAGGGAACGATATTGCATCTTCAGGCTCGGAAGGCTTGGAACAAATAGGCTCAGGTCTCATTCGCTGGACAAAACTTTTATATCCTAATTTTGTCCGAACTGTAGAAATGATGCGATTAACGAAATCACTTGAAACACGAACACAAGAACGGCCTCCAGAAAAAACGACCGCAGAGGACAATGCACGTTGGTCAGCCAATACTGCAAAAGAGTTCTATGAAAAAATGACACCAGAAGAAAAACAACGATTTGATAATTTCGATGCAGAAGTAAAACAAGCGTTTTTTGATGGGCTCTTAAATCCTTATATGATTGACCTTGCATTGAAAAATAAACATATTTACACGCTCACATTAAATCCCGATGATCCGTGGATTCAGCAGTGTATTGGAAATATGGCAAAAGCGTTGCAAGTTATAAAATCGGTAGCAGGTCAAAATAATGCACAGGTTGCCGTCGTCAGTATTCCCGATGGTCCCTATGTTAATGAGCCTGCATGGAAAAATATTCAACGCGTTGGCTTTGATGTCGTCCCAGAAATGTTGACATCTGATGCCCCCGATAAAGTTATCCAGATTGCCTGCGAAAAAGCAAATGTTCCCTGCTTTACCGTTTCCGATGCATTTCGACAGCGTCAACAAGACCCCAATTTGTTTTTTACACTGGATGGACATTTAACTGCTGATGGACACACGTTATTAGCAGAAACACTTACCCCTAAACTCCAAAAGTGGCTAACAGAGAAATGAGTGAAACAGTAAGACACGAAAACCTAAGTAAAAAAAAGATAATTCTATTTTCCTTATTGCCACTTGTTATTTTGCTTCTTGGTCTTGAACTAATAGCCCGAATTGTTGAGATATGGCTTCCACCAATGGTGACAGATATCGGTTTAGGTTTTACAGAGGATTCCCGACTATTTATCCCTGACCCTCATGATAGTCGCTATTTGATAACACACCCCAATAAGACTGTCGCTTTCCAGAATCAACGATTTTTGAAAAACAAGCCTTCCAATACATTACGCATCTTTTTTCTGGGCGGTTCTTCGGTAAATTATGTCAATTACGAATTACCAAACTTATCCGAGCGTTTGAAAGAAGCACTTAAACCGAGATATAAAGAAGTCGAAATAATCAACTGTGGCGGACTTTCCTACGGCACACATCGCCTCGTATTAATCGCTCGTGAGATTGTAAATTATGCTCCTGACCTCGTGATGATATATTCTGGACACAACGAATTTGAAGAAATTGAACAACTACATTTAGCACGAGTGCAATCAACAAAACTACAACGGATACTATTCTCCTCCGCAATGATGCGATTTATTCGCGACCGCATCGCAACATATCAAATATCCCAACTAGAGAAAGAGCATAATCGTAGGATGTTAGCTCAATCACTACCCGACGCAGGTAAAGGCTGGAATCATGTATTTACCCCAGAAGAAATTGCAGAACGGATGGAAAAATACAAATACAATCTGAACGAAATTATACAGTTGTGTAAAGAAAAAAATATAAAAGTCGTTATTGCAACCGTCCCTTCAAACTATATAAAACCTAACTTAATAGGGAAAAGTGCCAATGACTATGAACAAGTATTGCAATTAATTAAAGAAGAAAAATATAAAGAAGCGTATGAATTAGGTAGGAAGATTATTCGTGAAACGTCACCACGACATCAGTCATCCGACCTTGAAAACAATATTGTGAGAGAACTTGCACAACAAAATCAGATTCCTCTGGCTGATGTTTTATCTGCAATAGAAGAGGCAGAACCTCATCATATCCCTGGCGAAACGTTGTTTAACGACCATTGCCATCTTAACCCTATCGGCAATGAAATTATGATTCAAACTTTTGAAAAAACTATCATTCAATGCCTAACTAAATAATAAATACTTAAATTTATACTTGAAATACTCATTATTTTTGTTATAATAAAAAAATAAATTATAAGGAATTGATATGTTAGACGGCAGATTATCCTCTTGTATCAATCATCCTTCTGTTTCCGCAACAGCAAGGTGCAAACAATGTGGGAAGCCCGTTTGTGGGGCTTGTGTGGTTAGTTCACCATTAGGTTCATTCTGTTCCGAAGCATGCAGGGAACGTTTCGAAACGTTCGCAAAACGTGTTCAAGAGTTAGACCGTGAAAACACCCGCGCACGATGGAATATAGGCGTCAAACTCAGACAGTTCTTTTCTTTTTTAATAGTTGTTATTGTTGTTCTGGTTACTCTGGGTGTAATCGGAACATTATTTAATATCCCCATATTATCACAATGGGTTTTTGTTGTTCGTGCATGGATAGGTATTTAAACTTAAAACAACATTTTTAAGGAGGGCTTCATTATGGATTTGAGTGGATTAAAATGGCCATTAATTATCCTCATTATTGTCGGAGTAGGCTGGCTTGCTTCCAGTGGCGGTGTCAATTACATGATTAAAAATTTTACCAAGGCTGTACCAGGACAAGATGCACAACGGGACAAAATAGATGAAGCTGGACTTACACGCGTCGCAGGTTACCTGATGATGCTTTTGCGATGGGAACGAGCAAAAGATGTCCTCGAACTTACAATCCAGCGATATGGCAACAGTGGTGCTAATTATTGGTACAATATGTACCGCCTTTCTAAATGCTATGAGAAGTTAGAACGTTATCAAGAAGCATACAATATCCTGCGTGATTTAGCACAATTAAATGCACATCAATACGATGAACGTGTGCCAGAGTTTGATAACCTCAACCTCAGGGCAAGTAAACTCAAAGAAGTCCATGATTTAAGATAACTTGATGGAAAACAATGTAATTTTTGGTCGAATACCCGTCTTAACCTGCCTCAAGGCAGGTCGTCGTGCAGTTTTCAAAATATATGTTCAGGAAGGTGTAACTATTCCAGGCTTAAACTATTGGGAAAGTTGTGTCCCTATTGAAAGAAAACCACGCGGTTATTTAGACCGCATAACTAAAAATGCTGTTCATCAAGGTATCGTCGCAGAAGTAGACCAATTCCCCATACTTCAACTCGACGAATACCTAAAAAAACACATAGACCAAACAAAACGAATTGTAGTCCTTGACCATATTGAAGACCCACGAAACTTAGGAGCCATTATTCGTTCCGCTGTCGCATTCAAAATCGACGCCATACTATTACCCCAAGAAGGAACAGCACCAATTACACCTATCGTCGTAAAGGCAAGCACTGGAGCGGTAGAATATGCCCAAATCATTCAAACAAAAAGCACCCTACAAAGTGTTCGTAAATTAAAAGAACTCGGTTTCGGAATATATGCCCTCGATGCACACGGAGATAAAAAACTCAACGAGATACAATGGCAAAATAAGAACGTCCTGATCATCGGCGGTGAGGGGAAAGGCATCCGACCATTAATCAAACGCGAATGCGATTACATTATCTCAATTCCAACCTCACCACCTATTGAACAACTAAATGCCAGTGTCAGTGCCAGTATCGCTTTCTACACTATGACAATAACATAAATTTGAACTTGATAAACGATACATTAGAAACAAACAAAAAATGTCTACCGTTGTTGCTAAAAATGATTGTATATCTATGCATCTTTTGTTCCTATCCGCCACCTGAAACGAATATAAGTAAAAAGCACAGCATTCATCCATCAGGCAGATAACCTTTTTGCTTTTCCAACCTCTTCTTTGCTTTGATATGGAAGAAGGATAAAAATGCTATGCGTTTTTGGTTAATTAACAATGAGGAATTAGTTAATACATCCCGTATCGAAATTGGAGGAAAAGGATACGGGTTGGTGCAGATGAGAAGACAAGGATTAAGAGTGCCATTGTTCGGCATAATCAATACGGAAGGGGTTAAACGTAGGATTTGGCATACTCATCCTGAATTACAGCAAACATTATTATCATGGTGTGATGAAATATTACAGAAGTCCTCAAATATGAAGTTGGCAGTCCGTTCCTCCGCATGTGAAGAAGACCAAGAACACCGTTCATTTGCAGGTAAGTTCCTAACTGAGTTCATATCAAATGCAGACGAACTTATTCCGACACTGGACAAGTTATGTGCACATTATGAAATGGTAATAGAAACAGAACATAATTACGTCGGTCCACGTGGACTTGCTATCATCTTGCAAGAATTTATTTCAGGAAAAATATCAGGAGTATGCTTTTCTGCTGAGCCAATCAATGCACATCCCGAAAAAGCATATTGCGAGATGGTCGTTGGCGAGAACAAGATGTTGGTTGATGGAGAAACACAGCCAACTCGGATTCTTTTTCACCCCTCCACTGCAGAACTAATAGAACTTCAAGAAGGAATCCATGGACCAAAACATATACCAGACCAGTTATTAGCAGAACTGTCAACTGGTTTAATAAAGATGGAATGGAACTATCGCACTGCTGTGGATATAGAATGGACATGGAACGATGAAAACATCTGGTTTTTACAGGTTCGACCTATAACAGCAATCCATCCATCGCAAGAATTATACCCGACAAAATGTGCTACCTGTTGGTTCTTTGACCAACGGTTTATCGAACCGATTACACCAATTACAAAAACAACTCTTATACCATTAATCCTTCGCAAAGCAATTGAAGAAGCACTAAGTATGCGTAAGAAAATTGAACCTGTAGAACCATATTACTTCGGCGGTCAAGTATACATTCCACATCAGGTATACTTCGATTTATTAGAAGGTTGTCCAAAATGGTGGCTTGCCTCCGATTTGAAACTACTATTTCCTGACGATTGCGGTTGCCCACCACGACAAATGAAATTATTAGGTATACGCTTCTGGTTAGATGCCGTTCGTTCACTATTAGAACACTGGCAAGATGCAATTTTTGTGCTACACCGATGGGAACAATGGAAAAAACAATTATCAGAAAAATTAAACCTATGGCGTGAAGAAGATTTGCCAGAACAAACTTCGGAAGCATGGCTATCGCATTGGGAACAATGGCAAAAACTATCCGAAGAGTTCCTCGAAATACATCGTTGGGCTATCCTATGGTCAAGTTATGTATATCGATTAGGCGGAAAATACATCGTGCACCGTAAGGAAAAACACTACCCTTCTATCACAACACACGCAAATTATATGCTAACCTCTTACCTATCCACACGAGATGTAAAATTATTAAATACCATCCGCTCTGAATACTCACACCGTACAGAAAGCCTCGACTTCATGTCGCCACGATGGGGAGAATGGCTTTCTGGCGAGGAACAAAACCAATTCTTCGAAACACAACTCTTAGAAGAAAAATACGATCAACCTATAATACGAAACACAATGCAAAAAAAGGTTGGATGGTTATACCGCATTATCTCACGATTTATTCACCTCCGTGAAGAACAAAGATTCGAATGGGAAAAAATTCTATATATACAAAAAAAATTATTGAAAGAGGCTGGCAGAAAATTAGCGGAAAAAGGAATATTAAACAACCAAAATCAAATTTGGTGGATCACATGGCAAGAACTAATAAACGCTCTAATAGAAGGAAAGCAGATAAACTTCACAGACATCTCAACCCGAAAACATCAATGGTGTGTAGAACATACATTTCCAAAACCATCTTTTATAAATTATCATCCAGTCCCCCATATTGACAGAGAGACCGATACATGGTACGGTTGGGGTATATCTGGCGGTAGAGTAAAAGGTACTGCGTATGTGACAAATAGCCCCACATCATTACCCACAGACATCCCTCACCCTCGCATACTCATAACAACCTGCTTAAACCCAGGCCAGACATGGTGCTTACAATATTGGGACGGCGTCCTACTTGAACGAGGTAGCGAACTATCACACCCCGCAATTATCGCACGAGAGATGAACATACCAATGATTGCCAATCTACCAGAAATCACACACAAACTCAACACAGGAGATGTTATCTATCTCGATGCCACTAACGGCAAAGTAACCCGTATCCCTACCCCCACTAAAAACCCCCTATAATACACCTCTTCACTTTCTAAGTAATTGCATCAAAACATATCACAAGCGTCCCACGTATGATTAGAATACATACCCATCATCCCCACCGACGGAATAGCACAGATAAGACTGATAAGAACTATGGAACAAAACAGATAAAAAGTTCGTAATAGCATGGTAAGTTGAACTAAAGAAAGCATGAGAAGTACAGGAAAGATAGAATGGGGTAAATAGATACATCATTATTAATTCTGAATCTACCTTGTTATATACATTTCAAAAAATTCATGTTAGGGGCAGGCACATAGGTCTTCCATTACATAAGACTCCTAAGTCTACCCCTTTAGATAATCCCTCACAGGCACTCTTGCCTGTGTTACTTTTTAACCACAAGCACGATGTTTTTGTTACTCTTTTTATCTCCGCCTACGC
>DAOSBX010000041.1 GCA_035361075.1 Candidatus Hydrogenedens sp.
AAAACATAATTTTAGTTCTTATCTTTCTTTTGGATATGCATCTATCTTTACATTTGCAGGAGTATTAGGTCTTGGTTCTTCAATAGCACTGTTTAATATTTACGATTTTAATAAACCCTCGTTTCACACATTAATTAACACTTCATCCCAACAAACCCTAATATCCTTGTTTCGTGAACCTATAAAAAATAAAGTGTTTTTGAAGGTCATGATATTCTGCGTGATATGGAATACAATTGTTAATTTTGCAAATCCATTTCTACCTGTTTTTTTGATGAAAAAAATCGGGTACTCTTTATTAATCGTTGTATGCCTCACTGTTATTAACCAATTTTCGAACGTAGTGTCATTTTCATTTTGGAGAAAATTTTCTTTGAGGTATGGCTACCGTCCATTGCTTTATTTTTGTGTTCCTTTATTTTTCAGCACAGTATTCCTATGGTTTTTAGGTGCAGAATTACGTAACCCACAATTACAATGGTATGTGATATTAATTCTTCATATCCTCTCTGGTGCTTCCGTTGCGGGCATTAATCTTTGCCTGACCAATCTTATATTTTTAAGTTCTCCACAAGGGAAAGCCACTGCACATCTCGCATTAAATAGTTCTCTGAACGGACTTGTAGCAGGAATAACCCCTATATTGGCAGGTCTTGTCGCATCCTTCGGAAAAATAACAGACATACCAATGAAACCGACCTTCAATATATTCCAACCAATCGTAATGCTTTTCAATAATCAAATCGAAATTACAGGCTTGGACTTAGTAATGATAATCACAGGTATCATTGGTATTTTCTCTGCAATAGCCATTCGCTACCTTATCCCAAATTATCTTCCAGAATTAGAAGTATCCACTCCAAAAGAATAACGGCATATTCTTTTTTAATTTTCATTTTCCCAAAAAAAGTGAAATGAATTTATCTCTCATTTGTATCGTCTTATATAGATGGAAATATTAAACTCTATAAAAGGAGTGGAGAAATGAAACACGTAAAAAAACTTTCAAACACCGCAATTGACGCTCCAAAACGAGCATCCTCCGCTGAAGCCATGTTCTTTTATTTATACTTTACTGTTATTTCGTTCATGCTTTCTGCTGCATTCGCAGAAAAAGTAGACTAACCACATCTACACTATTTTCAAAGCTTCTACTACTGTATCCATTTGTTCGCCGTGGATTTTGAAATGAACTTCATCAAACCCTGCCTGATTTAAATCATTCTTAATTTCCTCAAATGTATATGTACCTCCACCTTCTGTCCCTACCAACATATTAATTGCAAATAAAGCTCCTGATTTCGGTGTTGTTCTATCTTCAGACATAATATAATCACGTATCCATAAAACACCACCAGATTCCAATGCAGAATAGCATTTCCTAAACAAATCTACATTTTGTTCCCTGCTATTTTGATGTATTACCGCAGATAACCATAAAAAATCATACCCCTTAGGAAGTGGGTCTTTATAAAAATCACCAGTATAAAAATCTATTTTTCCCCTGTACGGTGAATCTTTTAACCGTTCTTTAGCAATCTCAATCACAGGAGGCAAATCAAATATCGTTGCGGTCAATTCTGGATTCATCTCTATAAATGCTTCTGAATAGGTGCCAGTGGCACCACCCACATCCAACATTCGCTTATATGGTATCGGTCCTAATTTTTTCAACAATGATTTCGATGCCCTTACAGCAAGTACATGCATACCCAAAATAAATGCTCTCAATTGATTAGGACTCATTTGTTCAACTGGTTTTATTGTGATACCCTTACCTTTCACTATCTCCGTAAGCTGTGACCAGCGTTGCCATAAATTTGCATAATGTTCCAACATAGGCAACATACATTCCGAGCCGTTCCTACTCAAAAAAGGAACTATCTCTGGCACAGTCTTATATTTTCCTTCTGCCTTCTCCAATAATTTCATAGATACCATCGCATCTAATAAATATTGTGTTGCCCGTTTATCTGATGTCAATATGTGACATACCTGTTGCAAATCCTTTCCCTCTTCGGCTAACAATGTAAACACATCCAATTCCACTCCCGTAAGTAGAACACGAGACTCACGAAAGTTAAAAGCAATTTCAAGCAATTTTGAAAAATCCATTTTCATCTCCTTTGTTATTTTCACGATGTAAAAAAAGAACACAATATAGGGTTTACTTCATTCGCTTTCTGATAATTTACCGTATGAGTACCACCTTCAATAGCATATAACTTTAACCATGGAACACATCGCAATATCTCTTCACTTAGTATATACGGAACAACATCATCACATTTACCCCAAATGAGACATCCCTTCCTCGTTTGCTTTCCAAGCTCCTCATAAATCAAGTATTTTTCATATAAAGGACCATATTTTAATGTTGACAAAATAGCATCCCTATAACCAGCGATGTTCATCTGTTCCTCATACACTTCCCTCATTCTTTTCCTATCCTCCACCGAATCTCCAATTGTCTCTAACACACCTCGTATCAAAGCCTCTTTACCAAAAATTTCATATATTATTTTGCCAATAACTGGCAACGTAATAACTCTTACCCCTACCGACCTCTTAATTAAACCCGCTGGAGCAATTAGCCCTATTCTATCCACCATCTTCGGATACCGAACTGTGAATTCAGCCACTATAGCACCACCCATACTTAATCCTACAAGATGAACTGGTAACGGTAACGATAAATATTCAATAAGTTCTTTTAACTGTGAAATAAACAGGTCTGCATTATATCTTAACTTTGGGCGGGACGATTTCCCTCGACCGTAAAGGTCATATCGCACCACACACAAACCTGCTTTCACCATCTCATCAATATTCTTATCCCAAATACACATCGGAGAAGATAATCCATGAACTAAAACGACAACAGGGAACGTTCCTCCCCCTTTCACCTGATAGCAAGTTTTACCAAAAGAAAGTTCTACAAAATCATAGTCCTTACCTTCCATATCTTTTCCTTAATCAAAGTATTAATCTATATGTATCGTTACATATTAACGGAAGGAAGAAGCACACTGAAATATATGTTCTTCAGTTATAACCCAATCCATCCGTGCATCCCAATTCCAATGAGGGCATAATGGAACAATCTGAAATTGGTAGCATAATCCAATATTAATACATCGCTTATTATTTTTTAAAAATCGGTCAAAGAAACCTTTCCCATGCCCAATACGATAACCACGTCTATCAAAAGCAATCCCTGGAACAATACACAAAGCATCCGAAGCCTGTTCCTCAATTGGCATCCATTGAGACAAAGGTTCAGGAATCCCCCATGTATTAACATTCAATTCTTGCAATTTATTTTCTTCTATTAAATGCCAAACCAAATCTTTACCAACAATCCTTGGAACCCACACTTCTTTTCCGCATCGAAAACATTCCTGAACCAGACCCCATGTCTCTACCTCCCCTTTATTATCTGACAAATAAGTAAAAACTTTCCGACATGAACGAAATAAAGGTAACGAAATCAAGGAGCGGATAATAATTTCACTTTTGAACGTTACAATATTAGTAGGAAGACACTTACGTGCAAACAATATCCTTCTTCTTAATTCTTCCTTATTTAATCTCATTGCTATATTTTAAATTTCTATATCTACAACGTTAATTAAAATTTACTTCAAACCTCGCATCATTAGATGCTTTTATCTTAAATTCAACCTTTCTCTCTTTCGTTTCTGGCGATAGAATTTCTCCAATTCGTGAGGGTAATACATAAAAATATATCTTTATCTGCTCTGGATAGATTTCTTCAATCTTAACTCGTTTCCCTAAATAAAAATACAATTTATTTGGAAATAAAAATGTCCCAGATACAACCCATTCCTCTGCATTTACATTCTCTTTTGTTATCGTACCTGTAAATCCATACGGACCTTTTACCGAATAACCTATCTTGCTTGACATCAATGTTATTTGCACTTCTTCATCAGGTTTGCAAAAACATCCTGAAAAAACAAAAATACTTGCCACAATAATAAAGCAAATACTAATCTTTTGAACATTCTCTTTCATATGTTTCTCCTCAACAATTTTTTTATTAGACAATTATTTTATGAAACCTTACATTTCATATATATGTCTTATATATAGTAAACCACAAACGAATCGCGTGGCAAAATGAAAACAACGAACAACATCAGGAAAGGGCAAAAAAATGAACAAAAAAGGCTTTACATTAATCGAACTCTTAGTCGTCATTGCTATCATCGGCATACTTGCAGCAATTCTTTTACCCGCATTAGCACGTGCACGCGAAGCGGCACGTCGTTCCAGTTGTCAAAATAATCTAAAACAGTGGGGATTAGTCCTAAAAATGTATAGCAACGAAGCAAGAGGTGAACGTTTTCCCCCTGTTCAATTTGGCGCCTACCCTCAAATCAATGGAAACATTGAGGTCCGTGCAGATTTATGTCCGAGCACATTTTTAATCTACCCAGAATATCTTAACGACCCCATGATTGCTTTTTGCCCATCCGACTCTGACTACCGTCAGACCATTACCCGTGCAAAATATCCCGACCGAGATGAATGGTGTGTCAATTATTACACAAACGACACCATTTCCTGTGCCTCCGCTATGGATTCAAGTTATATCTATTTAGGTTTGGTTATGGATCGCGTCAGCGACGAATGGCCACAAGTAGATATTACACCTATGGTAAACGTATTAAATACCTTGGGTGCTGGTCCTGTCTCAGGCTCAGGTAATGCCCCTGCTCAATTAGTATACGGTCTAATGGCGTTAGCAAAACCAGAACTTATCACCGCCGTACAAAACAAAGATAACGCTGGCATTATGCGTGTTATTGATGCTGATATAACAAGCAGTATTCTTGAAGGCTATGGTAATGCAGGAACAAACACCGTTTACCGCCTACGTGAAGGCATTGAACGTTTCCTTATTACAGATATCAACAATCCTGCAGCCAGTTCAAAAGCACAGAGCACCCTACCTATTATGTTCGATAAAATCGCAACTGATGCCTCTAATTTCAACCATATTCCAGGCGGTTCTAACGTCCTTTACCTGGATGGACATGTCGAATTTATCAGGTACCAACCTGTTGGTGGGACTGCTCCAGTTACACAAGCGGTTGCAGTTGTAATAGGTGTTCTCGTATCAGCATTAACATAATTATCAATAAGAAAATAAGCAGTAACGAAATAAAAGCAGGATATATATCATATCCTGCTTTATATTTTTCCAATAGGAAGAAGGATATATATTTCCTGTATTATTTATGAATAATTATAAACAAAGAAAAAAATATATATCCATTCAATTTTATGTTTATACTTATATCCACTTATAAAAGGATTTTACAATGATAAAAAAACCTGTTATTGGTATTACGATGGGAGATATAAATGGCATTGGTCCCGAAATTATCGGCAAAGTCCTTAGAAGAAAAGAACTGTTTGAACTTTGTTTTCCCGTTATTCTCGGGAATATCAACGCATATACATACTACAACAAAAATTTACCTGATCTCAGGGAACCCATTAAAATCTATTCACCAGAAGAAATTTACCGTCATCCAGATAAAATAGGATTCATTGAACTCGAATATGAACAACTACATATACACCCAGGGATTCTCGACCCTATCAACAGTACATCTGCGACAGCATGGATTCATCAAGCAGTCATCTGGGCATTAGAAAAAAAATTGGATGCCATTGTTACATGCCCTATCACAAAAGAAGGTCTGGCAAAAGCTGGAATCCCCTTTGACGGTCATACAACCATGCTTGCAGAATGGACAAATACAAAACACTACCGTATGTCCCTATTTGCTGGGGAAAGAAGAGTAGTACATCACACAGCCCACATGTCATTATTAAATGCTATCCAAAGCCTTAATAAAAACGACCTCATAAAAACTATCGAAATCGCTCATAACGCACTCACAAAAATACATATCCCCGAAATAAAAATAGGCATCGCAGGATTAAACCCTCACGCAGGTGAAAATGGACTTTTTGGAAATGAAGAACTTGAAATTATTACCCCAGCAATAAAAGAATGTAATCAAAACGGAATCCCATGTTATGGACCTTACCCCCCTGATACGATATTTAAACGAATGTTTGACGGTGAATTTAATATGGTCATCGCCATGTATCACGACCAAGGACATATCCCTATGAAACTCATCGCTATGGATGAAGGTGTAAATGTAACATTAGGCTTACCTATAATAAGAACTTCTGTTGACCATGGCACCGCATTCGATATCGCTGGGAAAGGAATAGCCCGCGAACATAGCCTGTATAATGCAATCAAACTCGCTATTGATTTTTCCACATATAAGGAATAGAATCCATGCCCCCCTTAAAAAGAATAACAACAAATAATAGTTACCATTCAGGGCAAATCACTTCCCTTTATTTTGTCCTGCTTTCTATTCCTTTATTATTTATCTGCTTTCCATCACATTCCCAAACGTTTTCAATCCATCCCCGATTCCTTCCTGTGGGACCCAAACCATGGGCAATTGCAGTCTCAGACCTTAATGGTGACGGCATCCCTGACATTGTAACAGCAGACCGAGGCGAAATGAGAAACCCAAGAGAAGAAAAACCTGCAAATGACGAATTATCTATCCTTCTTTCACAGGGAATTCTCAATTACATAAAACTTCATCCTTCCCCTAAAACAGATTTTGCACCCTATGCAATAGCCATAGCGAATATGGACTCCCTGAAATGGCACGACATCGTAGTTTCCAATTTCCTTGCCAAAAAAAATCAAGATATTCAAATCTTTCATAACTTAAAAGAAGAAGGTATATTTACTGTTACCTCTATAAAAATACCCGATGAAAACCTAAAATACACCCAGATAACTGATGGCGATGAACAGCCTTTATTCACAACCCCAGGCTTAACTTCCCTATTAATTACAGATTTGAATAAAGACGGACTTAATGATGTTATTACAACAGGATGGACAAGCGATATTGTCGTGGTACTTACAGGTGACTCAAAAGAAAATCTTATAATATCCCAAATAATACCGTTATCAAAAGGTCCCCGTGCATTAGCAATATCCGACTTAGATAACGATAAATATCCCGATATAGCAGTAACAATGTATAACTCAAACGAAATATGCTTCCTAAAAGGTGATTCCGATTTTAAATTCCACGAATACTCACGTATTCAAACACGTGGTTCCCAACCTAATCACATTGTTCTTGCAGATTTTAACGCCGACGGAAAAACAGATATTGCAGTTACACACAGAAAAATAGACCATCCCCTCGAAATCCTTTATGGCAGTAGCGAAACATTCTCTTTCCCTTTGTCCAATGTTTACTACTTCAACACTTCCAACCCCGAAACGCATTCAGAGCTGATGGATATTATAACGTCTGACTTTAATAATGACCATTGGGACGATTTAGCCCTTGTAGATAGAAAAGGAGAACAATTAATCGTATTAATAAATAAAGGGACTGCCACCAAAAATATCTTCCAACACAACACCTTCACAATTGAAAAATATCCTCTTAAATCAGGTAGACCCCTTGCTCTTGCTTCCACAGATTTCAACCAAGATGGGTATGCAGACATTGTCGTAAGCACTGATGCTAATGAAATTATATTTTTCATAAACAACAAAAAATCCAAGTAATGTTTCCCTCACTATCATACTCTTAAATAAATTATTGCCCACTTTCTTTACGAACCCAAAATTTTTTATTCTTCCATTTTCTTATTGTTCTGTACCAATAATGTTTCCTCTCGGTATCCCATGGCTTTAACCCAAACCGCACATAGTTATACTCATCCAAAAATGCCTGAACATCAGAACAGAGTAAAGGAAGTTTCTTCGGCAACTCTTCCATAATTTCCTCTACAGTCAAATGTGAGACCTTCCAATTATTTCTTTTAAATATTGATTCCATCTTCTTAAACAATTTCATTGCATCTCTTTGGTCTTTAGCCAAAGATACCTTCCTCACCGTCACCTTCTGAATTCTAACCAATCGTTTTAAAATTCCCCAGATAAATTCAATAAAATATATCAACAATAGAAGTATCAATAAAGCAAACACAGAACCTACAGAAGGAACTGGTAATTTTTTCCCTGGATTAATGTAGTCATCAATGTTACGAATAAAACCAACCGACTTAAAACCAAAACTGGGAAGTTGATACCCCTGGTCAAAACCTATAATCCGTTGATACCAAAACATCCGCGTCTGAAGCACCCAACGCGTTAATCGCCGTACCAACTGATTCCGCATAAAATAATTACTATCTGGCATGGGTGAAGGATCAAAAGGAACCCAACCATATTCTGGAAACAGAACCTCTACCCACAAATGTGCCATCCCTTCACGAACCAGATAAGAGCGATTTTCCGAATCCCATTCCCCTCCAACATAACCAGAAACAACTCGGGCGGGTATCCCCAAACTACGGACAGCAAGAGCCATTGCTGACGCAAACAGTTCACAATGACCTCTCCGAATCTGCATAAAAAAAGCATTCATTGGATGTTCGCCTGGTAACGGTGGAATATCCAATGTATACTGAAATTCAGCTCCCGATAACCATCCCTCAATCGCCTTGACTTTCTCATACACCGTCTCTTTACCAGAAACAACACTTTGAATACGTGCCTGCACCTCCGGTGATAAATCATGTTGTGTAAGTAAATCATAGTCCCGTGGCGACATTAATTCTTTATAATTAGAAGAAGCCTCTTTTAATTTATCCCCATCCCATTCAACTAAATCCGAAATCACTGTGTAGACCATTCTACGAACATTATTTGTTGTAACAGTAACTGTATAATCCTTCGTCATATCCCAACCTAACAATACCCGTGAACCAGTATCCTTCGTTCGGAACTCACGAACACGGTCCAAAACAGGAACTCCATCTTCTGGTATCTGGTCCAAATATATCTCCTGAACGACAGGCTTTGATGACAATTCACGAACCTGCTCTAATTTTAACCTTTTCTGGGCACTTCTCTTTTGTTGTTCTATAGACCTTAACAGCGATATAAAAGATACTACCGTTCCAGACATCTCATACGACTCTTCAAGAGGCCAACGACGCCATTGAACACCAAGATATGTAGGTAAACTCGTAATCCGCCAATAAAGTCGATTCTCTGGTATAGGCGGATTTGCACCTGCAGACGGAATATGAACACTCATAACAGGGGTATACGAGATTTCAATAGACTGTCCACCTTTTAATGAGACAGTAGTCGAAATACCTGACCTTGTCACATTTCCGATATCCCGACCAAAAATACCTGCTTCCAATCTCGGCATAAACAAAAAACTCACAACTATTAAAAACCAACCCAATGTAATATTCAACAAAACCACTATAAATATATATGCCCCATAACTCGAAAATTTTATTTTTCCCTGTAAAACACGCTTATTACTTACAACATCTTCCTTTGTATACGTCATCGTTACCAATGGCAACAACACAAATACAAAACATATAAATAAAAGAAGAGAAATACCAACAATAAACTCAGGTGCCTGAACCCCTGCTCCTAATAACAAGAAAAAACTCATTAATATAATGTATAAATATTCCTTTAACCCTTTCTTCCGAACCATCAACGTCAATTGGATAATCGCCGTTAATAACAATACCGTATCTAAAATACCTATCGTCATAATCAATACTGGCAAACTAATACTAACTATCCATAGCGGTATTTGAATATAGGTGGAATAACGCGGAAATCTTTCAACAATCCTCTCCACAAAGAAATTAAGAAATAGAGGGATAATAGGAATGAAAAAAACAATACTCCCATAAGAACGAACTGCTGTCAATGCCAAATATGACGAAGCGACAACAATAGCCACCGCTAACTTTAATGTCATGTTATATCTATTTACTTGCTTTAATAACATCGGGATTTAGAATCCTCATACCAACTATACTTTTACCCCAAAGTTCGGGATTGACAGATAAAAGTAATAGTCGGGAATTTCTACCTTCTTGAAAATATTTATTCCATAAAGCCTCATCAATCTCCTTGCTTTCAATAGCCTGCACTAATGCCAACCTCTTTAATATTAAATTCAGATGCCCTATCCCATGTCCCGTCGGAATTCGTTCCATATCTGTCCAAATTCCGACATGGAATTGTTTCATAATTAAAGAAAATGCTAACGATGCAACAAAATCTATCATGGTCTCAAATAATTCATCATCAGAATCAGACCTCTTTCTCAAATCAAGGTAGATAAGATATTTATTAGGTAAACTTAAAGCCCACTCACGTACTAACCAAATCCCTAATCGAGCACTTATTTTCCATGCAATATATCGGAGATCATCCCCCGGCTGATATTCACGAACAGAATAATAATCTCCCGATTCAGATATTAACGTTCGCGTGGGAACACGACTACCACCAGCATAATTACCCAACGTCTGTATATTAAGATATTGCGTTTTAGGAACTACAAGAACCTCCGACGTAATTTTATACGTCGCCTGTTTCTCAATAATCCCAAGAGGAAATTCAGATTTTATAATCACCTCCGTAATTTTAATCAAACCCCGTTTCATAAATACCTGCTGAAAAGAAAGTTCTACACCATCACGGGCGGGTATCATTGGAACCTTACCTAAAAATAACCTTGTTTGCTTTCCTTTAACATCCTCAATAACCAATTCTATTGATATACCATATAAAGGAAATCTTTTTTGTAAATTCTCGACCCGTACCCATATAGTCACCTCTTCACCTCTTGTAACCTGCTCTGGAACCAATATATCAACTTTGGGTGGCTTAAAATTCAGTCGGGACATAACCTCCGCACATACTCCAATTGAAAAACAAATAGCAAACGCTAAATATAAAATGTTATTCCCACTATTCCACGCAGAAAGTAACAAAAGCGCTGTAAAAAACACCTCCCCTATCCAATACTTTCGATTTGTTGCCTTCTGTTTTAATATTCCTGTAACCATAATTAACGGGGAATTGGAACTGTTCGGAGTATTTCTTGAATAATTCTCTTTCGCTCCTCAGCCAGATGTGTTAAATTAAATGACTTCGTTTTGGTAATCAACCGATGTGCCAATACCGATTCCGCTACTTCCCTAACATCTTGCGGAGTAACAAATTCCCTACCATGTATTAATGCCCATGCCTGCGAAGCCACATATAGACTCTGAGTACCACGAGGACTGATACCTAATTCTACTTGCTCATGGGTTCTGGTCTTTTCTATTATTTGTAAAATATAGTGTGAGATAGATTCATCTACTAAAATACCCTTTGTCCGTTCCTGTAATTCCAACACCTCTTCCGCTGTAAGAACAGGTGGTAACTCTGTAATTTCTTTCACCACATCCCGTTTTTTCATTATCACCAATTCTTCTTCCGCAGGCGGATAACCTATCTCTAACCGTATCAAAAAACGGTCTAACTGCGATTCTGGCAAACTATAAGTCCCTTCATATTCAATAGGATTCTGTGTAGCAATAACAACAAAGGGTTGTGGCAATCCGTACGTCCTACTATCCATCGAAACCTGGTACTCACTCATCGCTTCCAACAAAGCACTCTGAGTTTTAGGCGGAGTTCGATTAATTTCATCTGCAAGAACAATATTCGCAAAAATGGGACCACGACGAAATTCAAATTCCGCTGTCTTCGGATTTAGTATAGAAACACCTAATATATCCGAAGGCAACATATCACTCGTAAACTGAATACGATGAAATTTACAATTCATTGAACGTGCCAACACTTGAGCCAATGTCGTCTTCCCCATCCCTGGCACATCCTCAATCAGAATATGCCCACGAGCAAGAATACCAGCAACACACAATTGGATTGCATACGTCTTGCCTAAAAATACACGTTCTACATTATTTATTAATTTGTCAATTTTTTGTTTATACGCTTCAATCATGCTGTAAAAAACATTCCTTTTTCGTTTTTAATTCCTTACCGAACCATCTCTACCTTAAAAATCACAACCATTCAGCAAACCAATCTTCAATAATAGAAAGATATGTATCACGAAATGACTTTGTTTTCCTTTGAACTATATGCAACGCCTCTGGCATACCTAATAAGTCATATATCTTCTCGGCACCTTTTAAATAGGATACCGCCGTTTTTCCCTTGGCTGATGTTTCTGAATTTTCAGAAGGATTTATAATCAACACTGCACTCGTGGCACACAATGCAAGAATATGCTCTATATCAAAAGCCTCCTCGCCTCGTTCTATCTTTTTGCGGAGTTCAGGAATAAGGTCATGCTTACTACTAAACAACCAATTGTATTTACTCTTCTTATCCTTCCAAGAACTCAAAGGTCCAATAGCAACACATGCCTGTATCATAGGTTCTATCGCTGTCAAAAGAATGGCTTGCAATGCTCCAAAACCTTTCCCAAGCACACCAATACTCGTTATATCTGTTGTAAACCATGTTCCAAACACACGGAGTCCTGCCAAATAGTCCATCAATATTTTGCCTTGATAAGACACCTTGTTGTTCTTACCGCTATTCGACCTCTTTGAATCCTTCCGCTCCCCAAAATACAAACAATCCGGAACCATAGTAATATAACCAGAATATGCCAAATCCCGTGCAAGAGCATATTGACTATCCCCCTCAATTCCAGACAATTCATCCTTCCCTTGCGAAATAGCATCATGACAACAAAGAATTGCAGGCGTCGACTCCTTCTTACTCCGTTCAGGAGCAAACACCCAAGCCATTATTCGCTCATCTTCTTGAACAGAATACTCAATCTTATACCTACGAACCTCATCTTCTACACTTTCATCAATAACCTTCGTATGCGGAACAAATATTCCAGATTTATCCTCCTCTATCTCATCATAAAGAGGGTCCGTTAAAATTAATAAATCTTCTCCAAGATAACTCAAAAATTGCCTCTTTATCTCTTCTCGCTTTTCTCGCCAATCTTCTGCATTCTTTATCTTATTCAAATCTATCATAACATCACACCTTCTTCTACTATTAAAAATAAATCCTATTTATTCATTTTAATTATTTTGATTCTCCATTAAAACAGAAAGGAATATTATCATAACACTATACATAAACAAAGTTTCAATTCATTAAATTCGTTTTCCAAAAAATGTTCTCTCACATTTCACCTTTTCAACCGAAATATATAAACACAATCTCGTCCAGTTACAAAAAATTCATCTTGTTTTTCACCGCCAAAAGCACAATTCGAAGGCTGTTTGGGAATCGTTATAGAACCTATTTTATGACCTTCGTCATCAAAAATAACAACACCTTCTGATGAAGTAACCCAAAGATGATTCTGTGTGTCCATTTTTATCCCATCTGGCATTGGAACATCACAAAATTTTACTTCCTGAATCAAACCCTCTTTCAAAAAATCAACAAATTTATACACAGCATTTTGTTCAGTATCCGCAACATACAACATCTTCTCGTCCCGTGATAATGCAATACCATTAGGTTTTTTCAAATTCTTATTCAACAATCGAATCTCTCCTCCTGTAGTGACACAATATATGCCACAAAACCCCAGCTCCGAATTAGGTCCTTCCATACCACCAGGCAAACCATAGGGCGGGTCTGTAAAAAACACCGTTCCATCACGTGCAATAACTAAATCATTGGGGCTATTCAATCGTTTCCCTTGATATTTCTCCGCAATCACATCAAACGTTCCATCCTTATTCATTCGTGAAACCCTTCGATTCCCATGCTCAGCAAAATAAATCCTTCCTTCCTTATCAACTGCTAAACCATTCGAGTTACCACTCGGCTCTCGAAAAGGAGTTTTATCTAATTTATACACCGCATTCGCAGGTATATCACTAAATATCCAACCAATATCTTTAACCCATAACGGACCCTCGGTAAACGTAAATCCACATAGTTCCACAATAGGCTGTTCACTAACCAAAAATGAACCCAAGATAAAAACACACTGAACAATACCTACAAATGCCATATCCAATCCCTTCTCTTAAATATTAATTTTTTGTTCCTATACAAATTAGCATATCATATAAAAACCTGTTATGAAACAATTATAATTACAATTCTAAATAAAAATAATTAAAATAAACACATATAAACAATAAACATCGATGGAGTTCAACTCTAATGCAAGGAAAAAATCCTTGGTTCTTCTCTGTCCATGGAGGACATAGTAAAGAATTCTGTGACCATGCTGATAGTCCTATTGAACAAATGATTCTGCGTGCTATCGAAATAGGTATGCCTGTATTTGGTATCTCCGAACATGCCCCACGTAATCATGAAAAATACCTTTACCCCGAAGAAATCGAATTAAATCGCACACCAGACTCCCTAATCAAAACATTCCATAGATACTGTGACACCATAGAACATCTACAAAAAAAATATGCCCAGCAAATTACCTTACTAAAAGGGCTGGAAATTGAAGTCGTGCCAACCGATTCGTATGTCGAATTCTCAAAAAAAATAATAAAAGAAGGGAATATTGAATACATAGTTGGCTCCGTCCATTGGGTCAACGATATTATGACCGATTTTTCAAAAGAAACCTTTGAAGAAGCCATCAAAACGTTCAACGGGTTAGAAAATCTCATGGTATCTTATTATCAAACCCTGATAGACATGGTAAACAACATAAAACCTGACATTGTTGCCCATTTTGACCTGATTACCTGTTTCCTCAAACCAGATGAACTTCCTACTCCCTCCCCTAAAATAACCAAAATAATTGAAAAAGCTTTAGAGGCGATAAAACAGAATAATTGCCTACTCGAACTTAATACCAGCGGGTTACGAAAACCTATACAACGTATATTCCCTGACTCTATTATTATTCAACAGGCAAAGGAATTGAGCATCCCATTTACCTTCGGGGATGATTCGCATAGTGTCAATCAAGTAGGCTATGGCATTACTCAGGCACGCCAACTACTTCTCAATCACTCTATCTCCCATGTTATCAGATTAAACAAACCCAACCCAGAAGATAGAACTGTTATTCGTGAAGAAATACCCCTAAACAATAGGCTTCGTAAAGAAAATCATTTGTGAAAATTTTATCTACTATCTCGTGTTAATTAACATAGTTCTAATATAGATATCCTACTCATGTATCTGCTCATCTCAACGACACATCAACAAACTTCAAAAAATCATCTTTAGAACATTGAATTATCATAATATCTGTTGCATGTAGCATACCTATAACCCATGGGTAATCCTTTTCAATAGGACTGGTATAATAACACATAAACATTGTGTCACCTCGCATTGTTACCCCTCCATAAGAGGTATCCCCAGCACTGGGAAAATCGGTCAACCATCTTAACCCTTCAGGGCTAACATAATACAATGCTGTTCTCTTCCTATTAAAGATACTTCCCGTATACCAAAAAGGCCCCTTATTCTTACATTCCCTTCGACCAATCGCAAACACTTTCCCATCCAAAGCAAATAAACAAGGACCATCCAAACGGGTTAATCTCGTTTCCATCTTATCCCATTCCTTATATGGGTATCTTGAAGTAGCCACTAAAGTACTTCCTTGCGAATGACCAAAAAAGGAGCCGGAATATTCCAATCTCGCCGTGCAAATTATTCTACCATCTGGCAAAAACTCAAAATCCGTTTCATCATTCCTTGCCCCCTCATGAATAATTGACACCATATTCCAATGCACTCCATCAACAGACCGGAATAATGCAGACTTCCCATGTTCATACCAATATGCCGTTACATACCACTCCACACAATCCTTCGTTTTAGGCCTCCAAAAAAGCCAACCATCGGCTTCCCCATCAATCGGCTGAAAACATCCCCAATGTCTACCATCTCTCGAACTGGAATACAACGTCCGATACGGCTCCGCAAAAAAATCTTTATTCACCAAAGCATACAAAAATAACTTGTCACCTATCGCTCCAAATTTCGGGTCACGTATATCCTCCCCAGAAACCTTAAATTCTGCAACTCTTGTCCATTTAGTACCATCATTCGACTCCCATAAAAATAATTTGCACTGTTCGCTCGCTAAATGAAATGGTGAGTTCGCATGAACCAAATAAAACCTCCCCCGCCAACATATCAGGTCCGAATTAGAATTATGCAATCCATCTGAATACATAACCTCTAATCGATAATCAAAACGGGCATCGACCTCCGATTGATTAGCCCGTTCCATCACCCAAACAAATAAAACAATTAAAAAAATAAAAACAAAAATACAAAAATTAAACAAAATAATAAGAATCGTCTTATACATACCTATTACCTTCTTCTTTTAAAATTGATTTTATAGTTTAATTTTACGATAATAATAAAGAACAAGTATAGTAGTGTATAAACTTAATTTCTAAAAAAATAAAAAGGAATACATTATGAAAAACAAAAATCACCATAAAACCCGTCGTGAGTTTATAAAAGATGCAAGCATTGTCGGCTCCACAATCTATCTTGGTACTCAGGTTAAAGCAACTGCTCAAAACAAATCCTCTGATTTGAAAAAAGAAGCCTTAGCACTCAATGGCGGGGCTCCTGCTGTAAAAGCAACACCACCAGATGCAACTAAATGGCCTATCTATGGAGATGAAGAAATTAATCTCGTAACCGAACTCCTCAAAAATCCAGGATATGGACCCATCGCAGAATTCGAAGAAGCATGGAAAAAACATTTTGACTGTCCCTATGTCAAAGCACATTGCAACGGCACAAGTGCCTTATCGTCTACCCTATTCGCATTAGACCTGCCACCAGGCAGTGAAATCCTTGTCCCCGACTACAGCACATGGTTTCCCGTCGTCCCAATGCGATTCTTCAAATATGTCCCTGTTTTCGTCGATGTTAACCCTAAAACGATGAATATCGATGTTGAAGACTGCAAAAAAAGACTCTCCCCAAAAACACGAGCAATTTTGCCCGTTCACTGGTATGGGCTTCCCTGCGATATGGATATCATTACTGACTTTGCCAAAGAACACGGTTTAGAAGTTGTAGAAGATGCAAGTCATGCCCACGGAGCAAAAGTTAAAGGCGTTTATATCGGCAAATGGGGACGGATGGCTGGTTTCAGCCTACAAACAACCAAACCTTTACCAGCCATTGAAGGTGGAATGGCAATGTATAAAGACATCCGCGACTACGAACGTTCCGTTACGTATGGAAACTATGACCTACCTAAAACATTCCCTGAAGATAGCCCCTACAGAAAATATCAAGGGACTGCTTTCGGTGGCAAATTAAGAATACACCCCATCGCAGCCATATTAGGCAATATTCAGCTAAAAAACCTCGAAGAACGAAATGCCAAAGGCGTTGCTCAAATGAAAAAATTAAACGACGCTATAACACAACTTCCAGGTCTATCCGCTCAATATGTCCGACCCGATGTCGAACGAGTTTATTACTCACGCAATTTAATGTTCATAGACGAAAAGAAATCTGGTGCATCTCGATCCGCCATCGTTAAAGCCCTGAAAGCAGAAGGCGTTGACGTCGTCGAATATCAATGGACGCTATTACATACCTACCCAATCTTCAGCGAATCTAAATGGTGGGAGTTTATGCCAGTCCTACCTAAAGAAGGAACTACCAAAGGGTGTGAAGAAGCGAATCGCACCGCAATATCTTTACCTTATTTCACAACAGAACAACCCGAATTGGTTGAACAGTATATACACGCGTTCCAAAAAGTCTGGGCTCACATTAATGAATTAACTTAATTGATAACAAGAAACTATTTAATTTATTCGTTAGTCATATTCACAACAAATAACAAATCCACCTAGAGGAGAGAAATGAATGGAAGCCACAGTTTCTTCACCACCTACCGTAGAAGTAAAAAACCCAAGAACGGGAGAACTCCTTTATTCCTTCCAGGAAATCACAGAAATCGATGTGGAACAAATGTACTCCACAGCCCAAAAAGCCTTCGAAAAAATCAGTACCATGACTGTCCGTGAACGACTTAACGAACTCGAAAAAATTAAACAATACCTTATAAAACATCGCGAAGAAATTGCTCAATTTATCAGTAAAGAAACTGGCAAATGTATAACCGATGCCCTTATCTTAGAATTATTCCCTGCCGTTGACCAGATTGACTATTACCAGAAAAATGCAGAAAAAATACTTCGCGACCAAAAAGTACCAACCCCAATCCTACTTATGGGCAAAAAATCAAAAATTGTATACGAACCATTAGGGATTATCCTCATTATCTCCCCTTGGAATTACCCATTCCATCTATCTTTTGTCCCCTTTGTCTGTGCTTTTATTGCTGGAAACGCTGTGATTATCAAACCATCACGGCTAACACCATTAAAAGGGTTATATGAAAAAATTATCGAAGAATCAGGCTTCATGAAAGGTGCTCTACAAATTGCCTACGCAAGCCGAAAAACCGCCAATCTACTCATCGAGAAAAAACCCGCTAAAATACATTTTACTGGCAGTGTCGACGTCGGAAAAACAATTATGAAGCAATCCGCACAATACCTGATTCCCGTCGAATTAGAACTGGGTGGAAAAGACCCCATGATTGTATTCGAAGATGTAAACTTAGAACGAACCGTTACAGGAGCAATATGGGGAAGCTTCACAAATTGCGGACAAACATGTACCTCCGTTGAGCGAATATTTGTTCACGAATCCATCATGGAACCCTTTGTAAAACTCATGGTAGAAAAAATCAAAAAATTGAGAACATTGGCAAATACACCAAATCCATCAGATGAAGCAGAATTAGATGTCGGCTGTATGACTGCCGATTTCCAAATCGAAGAAATAGAATCACAACTTGAAGAAGCAAAACAAAAAGGTGCCAATATTATTTGTGGCGGTGTAAGAGATAAAAATAGCCATGCTTTCCCACCTACCATCGTGACGAATGTCGGTCGTGATTATCGCATCCAATACCACGAAACATTCGGACCTGTAGTTACGATTACACCATTCAAAACTGAAGAAGAAGTAATACAAATGGCAAACGACTCACCTTATGGACTCTCAGCAAGCGTCTGGTCTGCCGACCTGAAACGTGCAGAACGAGTCGCTCGAAAAATTGTAACTGGAAATGTATCAATAAACAACGTCCTCGCCACACAGGCAAACTCCGCTCTACCTTTCGGTGGCATCAAAGACAGCGGTTTCGGAAGATACCGCGGTGCACAAGGACTATATGCATTCTCTAATATTAAAAGTATCCTCATTGACAGACAATGGAGCCGATTAGAAGCATACTGGCATCCTTACTCCCGCAAAAAATTCGAACTCTTCTCTAATGTGTTCGAAACCGTATTCCAACGCGGAATTATCCCTCTACTAAAAACCAGTTGGCTCGGGCTTAAATTAGAACTCCTATCACGAAAACACCGACTATAACCTTTACTATCGTGGATAAACGTATCCCATGCTTTTTTAATTCATCCCTATACATACATGAATAAAGAAATAAAATCAAACCACATAAAAGTTGGATATTATAAACATATTAAAAATTTATAGGTCTACCATGAAAGAAATTTCTCAAACAGAACATTTCGATTCAATTATTCAAAACAATAAAGACGTATATCTAATGTTCTTCAAACATAGCACACGTTGCCCAATTTCATGGAGTGTAAAAAAAGAAGTAGATGCCTTCCTTAAAAACCATCCCCAATACCTTGAACATACCTATCTAATAAATGTAATCGACTCCAAAAACCTGTCAAATTACATCGCTGAAAAAACAAAAATAAAACACGAATCCCCTCAAATTATTATTATGAAAGATAACTCCGTAATAGCACACTTTTCCCATCTAAGCATTACAGAAAACAAAATCCTCGAACATCTTAAATAAAATTAAATTTCTATATCTATCTTCTTTGTTCAAACCGCATATTTTAGCATTATTAACAAAAAAAAATAAAAATAAATAAAAATAAAAAAATGCAAAAACATCCAACACCTTTTTAATTTTATGACTAAGATAGAAATAAAATATCCCTAAAAAAAGAAAATATAATTACTTAAAATCTTTCTATTAAATTTATCCATTTTTTTACAAAAAATAAAAAAATAACTTGACTTTTGATATTTAGGGGATATATGATAATATATACTAAAATTTGAAAGGCAGAACACTGACGCAAAAAAAGATATATATGGCTGTAGGCGATAAAATGACTGAAAAAAGAACAAATAACCCAATTTTACTTGAAAACGTTTTAGTGGCTAACTGTGTTAACAAAATAACAATAAGAATTCTTTCGGAAAAAAGATGTCCCTATTCTGAGGCGTCTGGTTTATATACGTCATGGTTTATTAATCAATTAAAACAACAACTATAAGGAACATGATTATGGGTATCAAAAGGCTGGATTCAATGTTTATCATGCTGGTGGTAACAGCAATTATTGCTGTAGCGATGCCAGCACAATCTGTGGTCTATGTGGACAAGATGGCACCACGACCTGGTGGCGTCGAAGATGGTTTGACCTGGGCAACTGCGTTCGACACGATTCAGGAAGGTATTGACCTTGCGTGGAGTATTGGCGGAGATCAGGTCTGGGTTGCGGGTGGACCCAATGGCGGAGGTTATGTTTATGATGAACTTCGAACCGAGCCGTGGGGTAATGTGCCTGTAGATGGTTCTTTAGTTCTCAAAGAGCATGTTCATCTATACGGCGGATTCGAAGGCTACCATGGCATCCAGGAAACTTCGTTAAATCAAAGAAATCCTCGGAGAGCAGTAACTATTATTGATGGTTTTCGCTCTCGTGGAGGTGTGTCTGCTTATCATGTGATAGTTGTAGGTAAACTATCCGACCTTGCGTTGGATATGCGCATTGACGGCTTCCAGATTACGGGAGGGAATGCTTTAGGCGCTCCAGGAGATTATCATACATGGCGTGGTGGTGGATTGTATAACTGGGCAGGGCAGGTAACCGTTGCCAACTGTACATTCATTGGTAACATCGCACAAGTTTCCGGTGGTGCTATAGCCAACGAAAGTAATGGAGGTATCCTGCCTCAACTTACAATTCAAAATTGTGTTTTCTATCAGAACACTGCTAAACGCCAATTAGACACATTTTTGAATCCTATTCGTGGTGGCGGTGCCATCTTCTCTAACCAAGCAGATGTCACAATTGCATTCTCAACCTTTGTTGAAAACACGGTAGACTCCACTACAGGTGGGTTATATGGTTTAGCCAGTGGTGGATTTTTTGGCTTCAACACGACAAACTCAAGTGCAATTAATAGTTGTATCTTCTGGAATAATACACCAGCATCACTTCAATGCGTTCAAGTCTTTTGTAGTGGTGGCGGAGCACCTCCGGGATGTGGGTTACCAACTATAACTAACACAAATATCGCTCAGAATCAGAACCCATCATTTGCTACCGCTCCCCCAGAGTTTGAATTACAACCTGCTTCACCATTTGTTGATACAGGTACAACACCCTATCCGGGCTTACCGACAGATATACGAATGGTTCCGCGTCCTCAAAATGTTGGTAATGACCGCGGGGCTTATGAGACTGTTACACTTCCTATGACTGCAGTGTGCAGAAATGACCAGTCCGTATCGTTAGATAACACCGGAAATGCATCCGCACCAGCTGTGAACTTTGCAGATTTAGTTAATAGCATCGTTCCCGGCGGACTATGGCGGGTTCAAGTTAGTGGCGGATATAAAGTTAACTTCGATTGCAGTATGTATCCATCCACAACTATTACGGTGCGGTTAATAGAAAATACAGGACGCTGGGTAGAATGCAATGCCACAGTTGCTGTAAATGATTCAATTGCACCTACCGCAGTATGCAAAGACATAACAGTATACCTAAACAATGCAGGAACATACACATTAAGCGCCAGTGAAATTGACAACGGTTCATCAGACAACTGCTCAGTAAACATATCTATTCCGTCAACAACATTCACCTGTGCTGATGCAGGTTCAACTATACCTATAACCCTTACTGCCACTGACCAGGCAGGAAATAGTGACCAGTGCACTGCAAATGTAACTGTAAGCGACAACTTGCCTCCAAATGTAGTGACAAAACAAGTCACCGTACAGTTAGATGCTACCGGAAATGGTTCCATAGTTCCTGCGGATGTGGACAATGGCAGTTCTGATAACTGTGGTATTGCTAACCTATCTCTGGATAAGAGCACATTTACCTGTGCAGATGTCCCATCCGTATTAATCAATCTCACCGCAACCGATGTAAACGGCAATGGCAATTCTGCACCGGCATTAGTTGTGGTGCAAGACAATCTACCACCAACAGTCTTGACAAAAGACATTACGGTTCAGTTGGATAGCTCTGGACAGGTAACAATATTACCTGCAGATATAGATAATGGCAGTTCCGATAACTGCGGTATTGATTCGATGGAGGTTGTTCCAGAGACACTCTCTTGTGCTGATTTAGGTACGACAACAGTCGATCTGGTTGTTCACGATATAAACGGCAATCAGGCGTCTGCACAAGCCACAATCACTGTAGAAGATAATATCGCACCGACTGTGCTAACCAAAGATGTGACATTATATCTCGACGCCTCAGGTCAGTTGACAGTAGTACCATCAGATGTGGACGATGGCAGTTATGACAACTGCCCAATTGACCACATGGAGGTTGCTCCAAACACCTTTAGTTGCGAAGACATCGGTTCACATGTTGTAACCCTGACCGTTTATGACCCAGCGGGTAATAGTTCTTCGGATACCGCTACCGTAACGGTTGAGGATAATCTACCGCCAACGGTAATTACAAAGAACATCACCATAGATTTAGATGCTGACGGAAATGCAAGTATTGTCCCCGCAGATGTGGACAATGGCAGTTCCGATAATTGTGGTATTGACCATCTTGAATTAGACAAGGTTTCCTTTACCTGTGCCGACCTGGGCGATAATATCGTGAATCTGACTGTTTACGATGTGAACGGCAATTCTGCTTCTGCTCCAGCTACGGTTACAGTACGCGATGTGACCCCACCCGTTATAACCGTAACAGGTGATGAGGAAATGTGGCTGAAAATTATGGTGGATTGCTACGCTGAGGAAGGTGCAACATGGACAGATGCATGTGATGGAAATGGTTCCGCCATTATCGGTGGCGACCCAGCACCGACCAATTGCCCGTTACAACTGAGCGACGAAGGTGACTATGTTATCACGTATAACTATACTGACACTAGTGGCAATCCGGCGGAACAGAAGACACGGACACTTCACGTCATCCGCAACTATCCGCCTGAAATCACACTGTTAGGCGATAATCCCATGACGCTAAGTTGCAAAGAGCCATACAATGAACCCGGCTGGACAGCAACAGATGTAGAAGATGGCGATTTGACATCAGAAGTAATTGTGACAGGTGATGTAGACCCATTTACTCCAGGAACCTACATTATCGAATACAGCGTAACAGACCATGACCCGAACTATCCGATTACTACCACAGAGTATCGGACGGTCAATGTGGTAGATAATGATTTGCCAGTATTGACCATGGAAGGACCAGAGTTATTGGCATGGCAGTTAGGCGAGCCGTGGGTTGACCCAGGCTACTCCGCTGAAGATTACTGCTGGGGTGATGTAACCGACCTGGTAGAAATTGACGGCGTTGTAGATGTTAACACACCGGGTTCATACCTGCTAACTTATACACCGAAAGATGGTAGTGGCAACTCCGGCGAATCCAAAGAGAGAAGAGTATATGTTGGAAACTTACTACAAATTGTCGAACATCCTTACGATGTAGATGCTTACACCGATGGGAATACCTTCGAGTTAAGCGTCACATTTACGGGTGGCATCTTCATCCCAGGATATGACACATATCTATGGTATCGCGATACAGACATTGTAAATAGCGGTGCTCTTGAAACCGGAATGAATACCATCGAATTAGTAGTAGATCCCACAGCACTCTCTCCAGGCACATATATGTACCGTGCTGAAATAACAGATGTTGAGATGACTCATGTCTCAGGCGACGCTCGTGTGCGAATTGCAAACCACATATCTATCACATCCAATATCTTTGACCAAACAGTCGAACCGAACACAAACGTATCCTTGAGCATACAAGCCAGTGGCGGTATCGGCGAACTAAATTATCAGTGGCAGAAGTCAACCGGTGAAAAAGCCTGGGAAAATATGTCCGACAGTGGAAATATCTCAGGCACCAATTCTGACACATTACAATTCACACCGATTACTGAAGAAGATAGTGGCCAGTATCGTTGTGCAATTAGTGATGACTACACAGATATGATATTCAGCAATGAAGCGACCATCACAGTCAGTTCCGGAATACCTGTAACTGGCGTGTTCGGGCTCGGCATTGTGACCACTCTAAGTGCTATTGCTGGTGCTTTCGCTCTACGCAGACGGCAACGCTAACAAATGTAAATAAGCCTTGTGTAAAACAAGGCTAAAAATTAAACAGGGCGTTTTATCCAATTCGGATAAAACGCCCTGAAATTTTTTTTAATTAACAAGGAAAATATAATCCTTGAAATAAGGTGGTACTTTTCATTACCCCATATACATTATGCACATCTTTTCTTAAATCTGTTCTCTTCAAAAACCATAGATATAGATATAGAATTTAATTAAATGAATGCAAAACATAACTACCATTCATAGTCTTTTAACCTAACATACCCTTATGCAAATTAGATTATCATTATAGCGATTTTTGTTTCCCGTACTTATTTAACAAACGTAAAACCGCATATTGATCCTCCACATCCTCAAAATAATATCCATAGGGTTCTCTCAACCGACAAAAGAACCAGAGAAAAAGTCGTATGATATAGACAAGGTCAAAACGGTTATGTTCGATAATTTTTAGTGCATATTTATGGTCTTTGGTTGTAATAAAGTTCTTCCAATACTCGGGGATCTTATAACTGGGTATGTCGTTTCTATACTCATTAAACACCCATTCCGTTACCGTTTTCAGCCTACAATTCGGCGTTCTATCCTTAAAAAAACGGCGGGCAGATACGTACATATCCAAATAATCTATCGTATCGAAATTAAAGCCCAATCTATGCCACTCACACAATTTCTTTAAATAATTCACATCAAACGGTTTCACATTATACCCCGATATGTACGAGAACCGTTTGAATCGTTTTAATGTAGCATGAAGCATCGCCTTCTCATACTTTACATCCGTTAGAAAAAATTGCTCCAAATGAAACATACCACCTCGATAAAATGCTAATCCCACTAACACACAGTTATCTTCGGGAGTTGCTTGTAATGAAGTAGTCTCAATATCTAAAAACAAAATATTTTTTACATGTAAATTTTCAAACTTCTTACATGTGGTCAGCAATGATACCGTTTCTGGCGTCAATCGTACCAAGTCATAAATCGACTTCCCATTCGTATTAATCCGAATCGGCCTATAAATATAAATAAACTTGCCAAATCGATTCTTTACCAACCTACCACAAGGTAATGGATTATCTGTACAACCAGCCCGCAATACTCGAAAACTACTTCGCGCAGAAAAAAGCCCTTTAAACCATTCAATAATACTTATATCCATTTTTTTATAATAGCTATTTTAATTTCTCGTTATTTTTCAGCATACATATTACTAGAAACAAAAGCACAATATAATACAGGATAGTAAAAGAGATGTTTAAAGTTCAAAACAATCTGTATAATGTAACTATAAACAAACTTTAAGCCTACATTACTACAGAACCATATCTCCCCCTCCCTCATATCAATTCAATGGTGGAGGCGGCGGGAATCGAACCCGCGTCCGAAGATGTTTCAGTGCAGACCTACTACATGCTTAGCCCATCCTTTATAGATTCGCCATTGCGGAGCGCCTCAGGGCGGGCTCACCGCAACCGCTATGCGGAAAAGTTACTGCCTTCCGAGCACCGCAACTCCCGAAAGGACAGACCTGCTGGTTGACGCCCCATTCCGTTAGCAGGCAATCACGGGTGGGACGCGCTGCGCGTATTAGGCAGCGAGGGCCAATTCTTGATTGGCAGTTGTTTGCGACCGGCTTTTTACGAGGCCAACCGGTCAACCTCGGCATGCATTCCACACCTCAACCATCCCCGTCGAAACCTTTTCGCCCCCAGCAATAACCTATTATTCAATTGTTGTATTATATTATACGATATTTGACACCAAAAATTTTACTAAACAACATAAAAATTTTTTAATATTTTTTCATCACTCTCAATAAAGTATAATAAAACATTAACCAACATAGACTTACATCCAGAAAAAAAATATATATAGGAAACACAAATATGAAACAATTATCCATGAACTCTCGAAAAACAATATATCTTCAACTCACCTTAACTTTCTTTCTCCTACTAATCAGCACAACTACAAAAGGTATAGAGAACGATTTATTATCCTTATCCACAACAATAGACCCACTCACCCGATATATTCATATCACATATACAGTCCCCGCAGATGCTCCCAATGAAATCATAGTTTTATGCTCATGGTCTCCCATAGGCAAAAATGAATGGCGACCCGCCAAAGTAACCCCGTTCATCTCCGAAATGGCACTGCGTTTGGTTAGAGATGAAGAATGGCAAGAATGGACCTTTCAAGGTCGTATCAAAGAACTGTGTGCAGGAGGACTAAAACGAACAGTTGTATTTAACCCCTATCCCGAAGCACAAATTGATGGAAAGGTATCTATAGATTTCCGTATCGAAATTCAATCCCCCGACGGGAAAATCCTGAACACCCAGCAGGGACAAATACAGGCTGATAATTCCGATATAGTATATATTGAAGACTGGTCCCAGGCCCTACAAAAAGATTTAGTAACTACAGATGAACCCAAAGAAAATGACCGAAAATGGTTCCTTAAAACAGACAGCGACCCAACCACAGCAACATTTGGTAATATACTGATAGCCAAAAAATGGCGTGACGACATATCCATACCTCAATTAACCTATCCCCTTAACCTGCACGGTTGGTATGCAGTCTTTGTCTGCACCCCTAAAGACTATTCAATCCGATTACGATTCACCGGTGACGAACGCTCCGATGTACTCAATTCCCCAAAACCATTTCAAGAAACCCTTTGGCGATGGTGTCCTTTAGACAGACAACATCTAATAATAAAACAGAACCATTACTACACAGGCTATACCGAAAGTAGAATGGATTACATAAAATTAGTGCCTCTATCATCGGAACAGGTGCAAATCTTAGAAAACCAATTTGGCACTCCGGACAAAATCATTGCAGGCTATTTCGAACCCTATTCATGGGCATTCTTCGAAGATATACAGGAAACCCTACAACATCGCGAACCCATCTCCGCATATAAAGAAGCCCGAATTAATATTGTAGATATCCAGGTAGGTCGTTTCGGCATGAAAGTCGTTTACGAATCACGCCTTACCGACCAACTCCTCTACAATACCATCGGCGACCCTATCGGCGGTGTTATCCCCCATACAAATAATGTCGGAAAAATGCAACAAATGACCAACACACTACAAACCGAACTCCAATATGCCCACGAATTAGGCTTAACCGCACACGCCAACTTCGGCGCGACCAACTGCTACCCCGGCACACCATTACAAAGCGATATTACAAAACAACACCCCGACTGGATGACAGGTGGATTATTACGATACGACATCCCCGAAGTCCGTCAATATATCTTATCCCTATTAAAAGAAACCCTCGAAATTGGAGCCGATGGCATCTCCATAGATTTCTGCAGATACCCCGGAGGTATTGACAAACCCGAAACATGCAACCAATTCCTGCGAGAACTCAAATCCCTCCGCAACGAATTCGCACAAAAACGCAACAAATCCATCCCACTATTACTCCGTTTCCCCGCAAAAGGTGTAAGCCATTGGGAACAATTCGACTACAACACATGGATTCATGAAGGATTAGTTGATTACCTCTGCCCGAGCAACATCCAGGGCAGACATATGCACTTCGACATCACCCCATACATCGAAGCCGTTCGTGGCTCAACATGCAAACTACTCCCCGTCATTGATGGACTAAGTTGGGGACCCGAAATGCCCGCCCTATTCCTATGGCGTGTTCATCAACTCTACCAGGCAGGCACCGACGGCATTTATGTATACCAATCCGACGCACGCATCTGTACCAACAACCGCCCCGAAGACCGACGCTGTATGCGACTCATCTCCAGTAGCGAAGCCGTCCATAACTGGTGGCAACAATACAACCAACAAAACCAACAATTCAGCCGACGCATCTGGCTACAACCATCCGAAGACGCCAACCTCGAATACCACAACTGGGAACGCTGTCGAATCTGGATAGAAGGCATCCAACCTATCGAAGTCCAGCTCCAACTCGATGCTCAACTCATCAACACCTATACCCAACCTCCCTACATCCTCGGCGGAGAAGATTACACCTACGACAACCTCATCACCCCCGGCACACACACCCTCACCATCCACGCCAAAACACAAGACACCACCCTATCCCAAACCTTCACCATCACCGGCACAAAATAATA
>DAOSBX010000042.1 GCA_035361075.1 Candidatus Hydrogenedens sp.
AAAAGCGACTTAGTCCCAGGTATGCTTAAAGAATTCAGTATTGAGAGAAATGAGGAATACAATCCATTAAGTAATTTACCAGAGTATATTGAACAAGAAAACGCATTTATGTCAGGTTCAGCAGAAACCCAAAAATATTATATGTTATCCTTAGAAAAGGCACTTGAAATTGCAATGAACTGTAGTAGAGAGTACCTGACAAAAAAAGAAGCATTATATCTTTCAGCATTAAATCTAACCTTGGAGAGGTACCAATATACGCCAATTTTTTCAAGTAAAAGTAAAGCAACAATTACACAACAAACCTATGACAAAAAAGTTCCATCTGAATATACCCGTGCTATGAATGCCATAAAAAATTCAATCCCTAACATACAAAACATTACAGGAACCTCTGCTCAATTGCTTAGACAATATCATCAAATATTGGAACAAGCAGGGGATGTCGCTGGCTGGACACAGCCAGATATTGAAATCGTCGACAGACAATCAGGAAAAGGCTCTATCCAATCGGGTGTATCTATGTTGTTTTTAGGCGGTGGCAGGTTAGCACTTCAACTAACAAATAACTTCTTCCGATTCTTAAGTGGTGTTCCTGATAAAGAAGCAGGAAGCGTATTATCCGCATCATTTACCCAACCTCTTTGGCGGGGAAGGGGGAGAGAAATTTCAATGGAAAAATTAACACAGGCAGAAAGAGATGTCTTATACGATTTAAGGGATTTTACCCGTTATCGTCAAGAGTTTGTGGTTAGAATTTGTAAAGCGTATTATTCTGTTTTAGAACAACGAGATATCGTGAAAAATAATTATCAAAGTTACTTAAATTTCAAAGCAAGTTATGAACGAGAAAATGCTTTTGCTCAGGAAGGTAGAAAAACATTAACAGAAATTGGAAGAATACAGCAGGCATTGTTAAGTGCAGAAGACACATGGATAAACTCATTAAGACGATATAAAGAATCATTAGATGAATTTAAAATATCCATTGGATTGTCAACAGATAGCCTCGTAATGCTCGACCCTAATGAATTAGAAAAATTAAAAGAAGGCGGATTAAAACACCCAAAAATAACAGACGAAGATGCCGTAAAAGTCGCCTTAGTAACAAGGTTAGAAATTTATACACAAAAAGATATAGTTGAAGATACAATAAGAAAAATAAAAGTCGCCGAAAACGCCTTAAAGCCAGGAATTGATTTGTTTTTAGAGGGAAACATTTCAAATCAAGGAAAAACAAATTATGAAGATTTAGATTTCCGTAGAGGAACATATAGCGGAGGATTGAATTTAGATTTGCCATTAAGTCAGAAAGAAAAAAGAAATGCATATCGAACTGCTTTAATTAACTACGAAAGGGCAGTACGAGAATTATCATTGAAAGAAGATGAGGTAAAACTCGATGTGAGAACTGCATGGAGAAATTTAGAACAGGCGAAAAGGAATTATGAAATTGCACAAAAAAGTGTAGAGTTGAGTCAACGTCGTGTAGAAGAACAAAATCTCCTTGCTGAATTGGGTAGAGCAACCGCATTAGATTTAGTAGATGCACAAAATGATTTAACAAGAGCACAAAACAATTTAACTTCCGCAATTATAGCCCACAATATAGCCCGTCTTGAATTTTGGAAAAACATCGGTATTTTGTATATTAAACCAGACGGCAAGTGGGAGGAGATAAAAGATGTTAAATAATAACAGAAGAAAAAGATATTATTGGTTTATTACTTTATTAATAGTTCTCCTTGGTGCCTCATATTTTATTTATAAAGGAATAATGAGTAAACCTCAAGTAACTGCAAACGTCGTTTTCCCTGTCACAAGGGGAAACTTTGATATAACAATTTTAGAAGGAGGAAGTATCGAAGCTAAAGAATCATTACAAATAAAATCAGAAGTCCAAGGAGAAACAAAAATATTAAGCATTGTAGAAGAGGGATATTATGTAACACCTGAGGACGTCCAGGCAGGAAAAATATTGGTTGAATTAGATGCAAAAAAATTGTTAGACCAGCAAACAGAACAAGAACTACGATTTCAAAATGCAAAAGCAAGTTTAGCAAATGCAGAAGAACAATATGAAATACAAAAAAATCAAAACGAAATTGATATTCGCCAAAATGAATTAGCAGTAAAATTCGCACGAATGGAAATAGAAAAATATTTAGGTATCGATACAACAGAAGAAATATTAAAAAAAATAGGTGTTGACGAAGAAAACATCCAAAAATTAATAATTTTAGAAAAAGAGCCTCAGCTGAATATAGATGAAGAAAATAATAAAGGACAGGAAAAAAGAGACGTTAATGGAGAAGGTGAAAACAACATAACGAAACCAGAGAAAGAAGAGAATAGAGAAAATACCGCAACAATGTTAATATCTTCATTGACTTCCGAAGGTATTGATTTTAGAAAATATGCTGATTCTGCACTTTTAGGTGATGGAGTAGCACAACAAACTCTTCAAAAATACACAACAGATGTTATTTTATCGGAAGAAGACCTTAAATTAGCCCAAAAAAAATTGGAAGGAACACGGAGGTTGTTTGAAAAAGCATTTGTAACACAAACAGACCTCGAAACTGATGAACTAACACTCAAAAGAAAAGAGGTAGCCTTAGAACAGGCAAATACCAACAAGTCTCTTTTTATACAATATGAATTTCCAAAACAAGCAGAAAGACTTGTTGCAGAATATATTGAAGCAGTATGGAAATACATTCGAATACAAAAACTCGCAAAGTCACGATTAGCACAGGCTGAAGCAAACCTGAATTCAGCAAAGGCACAATTTGCCCTCGAGTCACGAAAGAAGAGAGAACTTGAAGAACAAATCCAAAAATGTACCATACGAGCCACCAAACCAGGATTGGTTGTTTATGGCGGAGAAGAAGACCGTTTCATGCAAGAACGAATACAAGAAGGTACTTCCGTAAGGGAACGGCAAATTATAATTACAATACCCGACACTTCAGTAATGCAGGTGCGTTCCAAAATCCACGAATCAAACATAAAGAGAGTAAAACAAGGGCAAAAAGTACGAATCCGTGTAGATGCTTTTCCCGACGAATTATTAACAGGAATGGTTGAAAAAGTAGCCGTTTTACCCAATGCACAGAATAGATGGCTAAATCCCGATTTAAAAGTGTACGATACATTTATCATTATTGATGGCACCCATACATGGTTAAAACCCGGGATGACTGCACAAGTAGAAATCCTTGTTGCAGAATTAAAGAATGTATTATATGTCCCATTGCAAAGTGTTTTTAATGTCGACAATCAGCAGGTGTGCTATGTACAAAAGGGGAATGATATAGAAATGAGGATTGTAAAAACAGGGGAATTTAACGAGTCTTTTATTGAAATCAAAGAAGGATTAAAAGAAGGAGAAAAAGTCCTCTTGTATGTACCAGGTCAACCCATTCCTTCTAGTGGAAAAGAAAATCAAGGAATATAAGAAAGGATACCATTGAATAATTGTGTAATAAAATTAGAAAAATTAAAGAAAAATTATAAAATGGGTAGTGTTGAAATTTTTGCTTTAAGAGGAATAAGTACGGAAATATCCGAAGGGGAATTTGTTTGTATTATGGGACCTTCTGGATGTGGAAAGTCAACATTATTGAATGTATTGGGTTGTTTAGACAAGCCTTCAGAAGGAAAGTATTATTTAAATGGTTGTGATATCTCATTGTTGAATGATGATACTTTATCCGATATGCGATGCAATTATCTTGGTTTTGTTTTCCAATCCTATAACCTTATCCCACAATTATCGGTAGTTGAAAACATAGAAATACCCCTTTACTATCAGGGTGTTTCACCTAATGAAAGTAGAAGAAAAGCAATTGAAATGGCATCTCGAGTCGGTTTGGCAGAACGTTTATATCATAAACCAACAGAACTTTCTGGTGGACAACAACAAAGAGTAGGTATTGCTCGTGCTTTAGTAAATAACCCATTGGTTATTCTTGCGGATGAACCCACAGGAAATTTAGATTCAAAATCTGGAAAAGAAATTATGGATATTTTTATAGAACTTCATAACCAGGGAAAAACGATTATCATGGTAACCCATGATGAAAATATAGCCCGATATGGAGAAAGAATAATACGCTTAAAAGACGGTTTAATTGAAAAAGATGAAAAAGTATTATCAAGAATAGGTGCCTCAATATAAAAGAACGACAAAAAATGTTAAATTTCTTATCAATATATCGTTGGATTCGAGTAATCAAGATGGGTTTTAAAAGTCTATGGTTACATAGACTACGTTCATTGTTGACCATGCTGGGGATTGTATTTGGTGTGGCTTCTGTAATTGCAATGTTAGCAGTCGGAGAAGGAGCGAGCCAGGTAGCACAAGAACAGATCCGCCGTTTAGGTAGTAAGAACATTATCGTTCGTAGTGTCAAGCCCTCATTAGAACAAAAAGCAACAGGGCAACGAAGCCGTGCCATTGAATATGGAATAACCTGGGAAGATGCAACGAGAATACGCTCTTCTATCCCTAATGTGGAGGTCTTGGTTCCAAACAGGATTATTCGGGATGTAATTTGGAATACACAATGGAGAGTAGATGGACAAATTGTAGGAACAGTAAGTTGGTATCCCGAGATGAGACAATTAAAAATTATTGAGGGACGGTATTTTACGGAGTTAGAAGTTGCAGGTGTAAAAAATGTATGTGTCCTATCAATAGATACAATAAAGACTTTGTTCCCCAATGGAAATCCAATAGGTAAAAGCGTTCGCATTGGTTCAGATTATTATAAAGTAATTGGAATTATTGAAGATGATGGAGGAAGTGGAACAACCTACCAATCACAAAACTTCTTTGTACAAAATACAGAAACTGAAAATGCAAAAAGGAAGAAAGAAGATGCCACCTTTACCAAGAGAGATATAGAAAGTATCAACAAAAGAAAAGGGTCAACGGCCACACCTCAATATCGAATTTATATCCCTATTACTTCTGCACAAAAAAGATTCGGTGAAACATTAGTCCGAAGAACTACAGGAACATTTGAAGCAGAAAAAGTTGAATTACATGAACTAATTGTAATGGTAAATGAAGAAAATAAAGTAGAAGAAGTCGCAAAAATCGTAGATAATATATTGCAAAAATACCACAAACAAAGAGATTATGAATTGACAATACCATTAGAACTCTTACGACAAGCAGAACGAACCAAACAAATTTTTAATCTCGTCTTAGGAACCATTGCAGGAATCTCATTATTAGTCGGGGGAATAGGGATAATGAATATTATGCTGGCTACTGTTACAGAAAGAACTCGAGAAATAGGTATTCGAAGAGCATTAGGTGCAAGAAAAAGAGACATTATACTCCAATTCCTTGTAGAAACGATTATTATGTCAGGCACTGGTGGACTTATGGGAATTGGGTTGGGTCTATTTATCCCTTATCTCATAACATATTTCGCTTCTATGCCAACTATTATCCGTTTATGGAGCCCGTTAATAGCATTTGGTATTTCAGCAGGCATCGGAATTATCTTCGGAATCTATCCTGCACTCCGTGCCGCAAACATGGACCCTGTGGAAGCACTTCGCCACGAATAACAAAAGTAGCACTTTCAAATTCCATCTTATATAATTAGAAGATATTTAAAGGACAAACGAAAAAATGATGTTACAAGAAAATCTCGAAATAAGAGGTGCAAAAACACAATACGAAATAAATGAAGCCATCCAATTAATGGCAAGTATATCCCGTCAGGATTTCTTTGTCGCTAATGATTGGTTAATAAATATAGGTGCAAAATATCCAAACTTCCTAAACGAACATATCCGTATTGCACTTTATAATGGAAAAGTTATCTCAGCATTAAGAATTACTACAGACATAATCCGTATAGGTGAAGCAAGATTAAAGATAGGCGGAATCGGCTGGGTTTCCACTGATGGGCATTTTAGAAATAAAGGTATTGCAAGCAAAGTAATCCAAAACGCTGTCCAATATATGAAAGTAAATTCATATCATCTCTCTATGCTTTTTGGTATCCCAAACTTTTACCATCGATTTGGATTTGCTACAACATTACCTGAATATTACGTAAGTATCACTACACGCGAAGTATTAAGTATTCAGCCTATACCACATAAAGTCCGAAAAATGAAACCCGGCGATATAAGTTCAATACGAAAAATTCATGACGAAAACGATGAAGACATAGCCTGTTCCTTAATAAGAACACAGGCACATTTCGCTGTTAAATGGAGAGAATGGGAACAGGGAAAGACAGTATTAGATTTAAATGGTAAAATTTTAGGATATTTCTTACCAAGAATCAACCACGACAATATTTTACTGGTACAAGAAATCGGCTCCATTGATGTCGAAGCATCAAAAGCAGTTTTATACGCAATTGGCAAATTAGCAGAAAAGGAAAGGTTAGGCATAATACAAATTGCATCACCACCCTGCCACCCAACGACTCGGCTCTTAATAAATCATTATTCCGTCCACGAAACACACTACAAAAGAAATGAAGGCGGAATGATGGCAATCATAAATGAAGAAGAGACTTTGGAATGTATGATTCCAGAATGGGAAAAACGAATCCAGCAAAAAACATTTATTCATCAAGATGATGAAGTAACATTACTTATCTCAGGCGTCCCATATTGTATCCATTTCCGTAAAGGTTCCATAAGCATTATTAAAAAATCAGGTAAAAATAAAGTATCTATGGATAAAAGTGAATTTGTTCAACTTCTCGCAGGGTATACCTATATTTCGGATATCTTAGAAAGAAAAAGATTTTCCATTTCAACCGATGCAAGAAACTTCCTTTTTACAGTTTTCCCAAAAAGATTTCCCTATGTATGGCAAATGGACCGATTTTGAGGAGGTGCTATATGAAAATAAATCAGAACAGCATTAAATTTAGATTCATTGGAAACCTAATTATTGTTTTCATTCTATTAACAGTAATAATTTCTATTCTCCAAATTATACTAATCAACAATCTTGTAATTAAGGCTTCCAATGAACGAATAAAATTAAATATGAAGTCAGGTTGGTATTACTTTCAAGAAAAACAACGGAAATTAGAAATTATCCTTAATTTTTTACAACATCAACTCTATTTATCACAAGGAAATCCAGAAACAATATTAACAGAAGTACAAAATTTATTATCACAATATGCAGAAAGTTATGATATCGATTATCTTTGGATAATTCCAACAAATACATATATAACAAACAAGTTCATATTGGATGAAATTAAATCCTTCTTCGAAAAAGAGAATTCTGACACCACCTCTGGATATATAAAGAAAAACTTCAAAAAGATTACAGAAATATTGCCCTTTAATTTCCAATCAAAAAGGGAAATCCCTGACGATGAACCCATCTCAATGTATGTATGTAGAAAAATGATATATGAAAACACAAACAAAGAACATAATGAAATAATTTTAATTGCAGGTAATTGGTTGGATGGAGCAAACCATTTTGTAGACCAAATCCAAAATATAGTATTTGAAGACCGTTTCTATAAAGGACGACGTGTCGGAACAGTAACAATATTCAATGGTTCTCGAAGAGTTGCAACCACAGTATTACTACCTAATGGCCAAAGAGCAGTCGGAACACAAGTATCTGAATCCGTGAAACAACAAACATTAATTAAAGGTATTCCTTGGACAGGAAGGGCTAAAGTGTTAAACGATTGGTATCTTACCTCTTATGAGCCCATCCGTGATGTTCATGGAAACATCATAGGCATGTTTTATATGGGGGAATTAGAGGCAGTAACAAAAGATACCCGAACGTTGGTTGTATTTATAACCATAATTATTATTTTGCTTATTATGTCCATTGCTTTAGCTGTAAGATTAAAACAAACAACCCGATTATTAAAACGAATTTACAAATTAAGAAACTCAGCCCATGAGTTTGCAAACGGAAACTACACTATTCGAGTAGAAAACGACCACATCGGCGACGAAATTTCTGAGCTGGTTTCCGTTTTCAATTCTATGTTAGAAACCATCGAAAAAGATAGAGAACAACTCATTAAACAACAAGAACTAATTGAAGAAGCAAACGCAAATTACCTCGATATGTTAGGATTTGTAACCCACGAACTACGAAACAGCTTAGGCTCAGCCCTATTCAACATAGCCTCCTTAAAAGAAGGAGCATTCGGAGAAGTATCCACTGATGCAAAAGAAGGTCTTAACATTGTCGAAGACAGCCTCAAATATCTGAAAGAAATAACAAATAACTACCTACAACTCTCCCGTTTAGAACAGGGCGACTTATATTTTGAAAAAAGAGAAGTAAATCTATTAAATGAAGTTATAAAACCCGTTCTAAACGAACTGTTAAAAATGATAGAAATAAAAAAGTTAAACCTGAAAAACGAAGTCCCAGAAGAATTTACATTACCTGCCGATGTAAACCTAATGAGAGTTGTTTATGAAAATCTATTAGGCAACGCAATTAAATATGTTCAGGAAGAAGGCAATATAAAAATCTCAGCAACCCGAGATGAAGACGGAAAAATTAAGTTGGTTGTCTGGAATGATGGACCCCCTATTGAACCCCAACTACTTACTTCGCTATTCCATCGATTCAGGAGATATGACACCAAAACTCCAGAAGGGAAAAAAGGAGCGGGCTTAGGACTTTTTATTGTCAGACGAATAATAGAATTACATGGCGGACAAATTACCCTTCAATCCACCCCTGAAAACGGCACCTCCTTTATCATAACCCTCCCTTAGTAATTTGTTTGAGTAGAGAATTGTTTTCTTATTATGTTGAGGGCTCCACCAGCTTTATACCATTCAATTTGTGTGGTATTATAGGAATGGTTTGCTAAGATAGTTTCGTTTGTGCCATCTGCGTGGTGAAGGATAATGGTTAGAGGTTTCTGTGGAGTAAAGGTATCAATGCCTAATATGTCTATCTTATCATCTTCACGGATTTTTTCATAATCCTCAGGCTCTGCAAAGGTAAGTGCAAGGATTCCCTGTTTTTTTAGGTTTGTTTCGTGAATACGTGCAAAACTACGAACGAGAATAGCCTTAACTCCTAAGTATCTTGGTTCCATTGCTGCATGTTCGCGTGATGAGCCTTCTCCATAATTTTCGTCACCTATTACAATTGTTCCTATACCGTTTTGCTTGTAAAATCGCTGAACCTCAGACACAGTTCCGTATTCACCTGTTAATTGATTTTTCACACAGTTTGGTTTATTATTGAATGCATTGATGGCACCCATAAAGCAGTTATTTGAGATATTATCAAGATGTCCACGATATTTTAACCACGGTCCTGCGGGTGATATATGGTCTGTGGTACATTTCCCTTTTACTTTTAATAGGACATATAAGCCTATAAGGTCTCCATTATTAGAAGGAAATGGTTCTAATAGTTGCAATCTCTGCGAATTTTTTTGAACATTTACAATTATGTTTTCGGGTTGTTCAGCAGGGGGTACATAACCAGGATTGGAACATATAAAACCATTTTTTGGAAATTCATCACCAACAGGCGGGTCTAACATCACTTCGACACCTTCTTCATTAACTAATGTATCCGTTAGTGGGTTAAAAGTGATATTCCCCGACAAAACTAAAGCGGTTACTATTTCTGGGGAAGCGACAAAGGCATGTGTTTTTGGGTTTCCATCATTCCTTTTAGTAAAGTTCCTATTAAAAGATGTTACAATTGTATTTGGCTCATCATTAGGACCATAGCGATGTCTCTTCCATTGACCAATACAAGGACCACATGCATTGGCAAGAACAACACCGTTTATACTCTCAAAGTCTTTGAGTATGCCGTCTTTTTCAATAGTTTCGCGTATCTGTTCAGACCCTGGTGTAATTATAAATTCTGCCTTTGCTTTTATTTTTTTTGCAATGGCTTGTCGTGCGATAGACGCAGACCTACTTAAATCTTCGTATGAAGAATTTGTGCATGAACCGATGAGTCCCACTTCTACTTTAAGAGGCCAATTATTTGTAGTGGTTTTCTCTTTCATTTGTGAAATAGGTGTGGCTAAATCGGGTGTGAAGGGTCCATTTATATAAGGCTCAAGTGTTGACAAATCTATTTCTATTACAGAATCATAATATGTCTCTGGATTTTGTACCACATCTATATCAGCGCAGAGTTCTTGACTTATTGTTTCACATAATTGTGCCACTTTTTCTCTACCTGTATAGTTCAAGTAATCTTTCATCCGTTTGTCATAAGGAAAGATTGAACAGGTAGCACCTACCTCTGCACCCATATTGCAGATAGTTGCCTTTCCGGTGCATGAAATTGTTTCTGTTCCAGGTCCGAAGTATTCAATAATGTATCCTGTTCCTCCTTTAACAGATAGGATTCCAGCTAATTTTAATATCACATCTTTTGGAGACGTCCAACCTTTTAATTCTCCTGTAAGTTTAACCCCCATAATTTTCGGGAATTTCAATTCCCACGGTAGACCAGCCATTACATCTACTGCATCAGCACCCCCAACGCCAATAGCTATCATTCCCAAACCTCCGGCATTTGGAGTATGTGAATCTGTGCCTATCATCATCCCCCCAGGAAAAGCATAGTTCTCTAAGATAACCTGATGAATAATTCCTGCACCCGGTTTCCAGAAGCCTATGCCATATTTTTGAGCAACGCTATGAAGGAAATTATAGACTTCGTCATTATCTGTTAAAGCTTTTTGCAGGTCGGAAGTTGCCCCTTTCTCTGCCAGAATTAGGTGGTCACAATGGACCGTAGTAGACACAGCCACTTTAGGTCTACCTGCTTGCATAAATTGCAGTAATGCCATTTGTGCGGTAGCATCTTGCATAGCAACACGGTCAGGGTTAAATTCAATATATTCTTTTCCTCTTTTAATGTCGCGAATATCATTTTTGTTGGATACATGACTATACAAGATTTTTTCTGCAAAGGTTAGAGGACGATTTAGTTTATTTCGAATTTCTTTTAATTGAATATGATATTTATTTAATGTATGCGCTATTAAATCAAGGTCAAATAACATAGTAGTTCTCCATTGGTAGGGGAAATATTAAACGAAAAGGAACGAAAGAATTATAAAGGATAAGATTATTCTTTTGCTAATATGTAAACGACTTCTTCCGCAATGAGATTGTTTAAATAACGAACAATCCCCTTAGAATTAAGAGCAATTTCTTTAAGTATCTTTATATTCATATCTTTACATAAAGTACGAAAGTCTTTTAATGTAAAGAAATGTCTATTAGGACTTTCATACCAGGAATAGGGGAGATTGGGAGTAACAGGAGAAACACCTTTGAATAGAATATTAGAACGTACTTTCCAATGCCCAAAATTAGGGAAACTTACAATTCCTTTTTTCCCAATGCGAAGCATTTCTTTTAATACAAGGTCAGGACGTTTTATGACCTGCAATGTCATACTCAATATAACATAGTCAAAACAATTATCAGGCAGTGCAGAAAGTCCCTCATCAATATCTGCCTGAATAACTGGCAAACCGCATGATACCGCACTAATAACATTCTGTTCATTAATTTCAATCCCTAAACCGTCCGTTTTCTTTTCACGGTCAAGCCGACACAATAACGTTCCAGCTCCACAGCCGAGGTCTAATATTCGAGTATTATATTCAACAAGTTTTACAATCAAATCTAAATCAATTCGTGACCCGGAATAGATACTGTTAGGGATAACTTTTTTAGGTTCGACTTTTTCCTGTCTATCATTTGCTAAGCATTTTGGACATGGCCTATCTGGGAAGTAAACATGTTTCAAAAATCCACTAACAAGTTCAGTCATGTGTCTAAAATCAATCAAGAAAGAATCATGTCCGTATGGAGATTGAATATTACAATAACTAACCTTCTTTTTCTGTCGTGCAAGAGAAAACACAATCTCTTGTGATTTTTCAGGAGGATATAGCCAATCTGATGAGAAGGATATAACTAAGGTTTTACCTTGAACTCTACTTAAAGCCTCGTCAAGATTGTTATATCCTCTCGAAATATCGAAATAATCAATGGCTTTTGTAATGTAAAGATAAGAATTTGCGTCAAAACGATTGACAAATTTTTCTCCTTGATAATCTAAATAACTTTCAATAGAAAATTCTTTGTTTACATCATAACGAAATTGATTCCCATTCTGTAGTTTTCTTCCAAATTTTTCTTTCATTGAATCATCAGAAAGATAGGTAATATGAGACAGCATCCTTGCAACTGCTAATCCATTAATAGGACCTGCTGATGGGTAGTATTTGCTATTAAGAAATTGAGGGTCTGAAAGGATTGCATGTCTTCCCACAGCATGAAAGGCTATTTGTTGTGCTTCACTCACAGGAGGTGCAGAAATTATAACAGTGGATTTTACGCTATCAGGATAACGAACGCTCCATTCTAATGCTTGCATTCCACCCATGGAACCACCGATGATACATAGCCATTGAGGGATTTCTAAATACCTCATTAATTCATATTGAGCTTTAACCATATCCCCAATTGTTACAAAAGGAAAACCAGTTCCATAAGGTTGACCTGTATCGGGATTGATAGACATAGGACCAGTAGAACCAGAACATCCACCTAATGTGTTAGAACAAACAACAAAATATTGATTTGTGTCCAGTGCCTTTCCTGGGCCAATCATAGGGTCCCACCATCCAGGCTTTTTATCATCAGGACTATGATAACCAGCAGCATGAGCATCACCAGATAAGGCATGGCATACGAGAATAGCATTGTCTTTTTTTGGAGATAGAACACCATAGGTTTCGTAGGCAATAGTTACAGGTCCCAGTTTTGCTCCACTCTCTAAACTGAGATATTCAGGAGGATATGCAAACGTATAGTACTTTGTTTCGACGATTCCTACACTTCCTGATTCCATAACTTCATTTTACCTAAAATTATTCTTGCGATTTATTCAATGCTTGGTCTAAATCTTCAAGTATATCATCAATATCCTCAATACCAACAGATAAACGAATAAAATCAGGAGTTACTCCTGCCGACTTTTGTTCCTCTGGCGATAACTGTTGATGTGTTGTTGATGCTGGATGAATTACCAATGTTTTCGCATCTAATACATTAGCCAAATGAGATATAAGTTGCAAATTGTCGATAAATTTTTTAGCAGAAGGTATATCCCCTTTAATGCCAAAACCGACAATGGCTCCTTGTCCTTTAGGCATATATTTTTGTGCTTGTGAATAATTAGGATGAGAAGGTAAACCAGGGTAGTTAACCCATTTTACTGCTTTATGTTTTTCTAAAAATTGAGCCACTTTTAGAGCATTTTCGCAATGTCTGGGAACCCTCAAATGAATCGTTTCCAATCCTTGTAATAACAAAAACGCATTAAATGGAGATAAGCATGGTCCCATGTCCCTCAGCAAGGTTACCCGTGCCTTGATTATGTAACTAATATTGCCTAATGGCTTGAATACATCGTTGAATACCATACCATGATAATTGGGGTTAGGTGATGTAAACTCAGGGAATTTCCCATTACCCCAATCGAACGTACCACTATCTACAATAACACCACCTAATGATGTTCCATGTCCACCAATAACTTTTGTGGCACTATGAACGACTATATCAGCCCCGAATTCAATAGGTCTAAATAGAATAGGTGATGTCACAGTATTATCAACAATAAAAGGAATGCCATGGTCATGAGCAATGTTGGCTATGGCTTCAAAATCTACAACATCATTGGCAGGGTTTCCGATAGATTCCACATATAGAAAGCGGGTTTTATCATCAATCTTCTTCTTAAAATTTTCAGGATTACTTGCATCAACAAATCGGGCTTCGATTCCTAATTCAGCAAAAGTATGAGCAAATAAGTTATATGTCCCCCCATAAAGTGTACTGGAAGAAACAAAGTTTTGTCCCGAATGCGTTATGTTTAAGGCAGCCAACGTTATTGCAGAAGAACCAGAGGCTAATGCAAGTGCACCTACACCTCCTTCTAATTCAGCCACTCTTTTTTCAAAAACATCTACTGTAGGGTTCATAATTCGGCTATAAATATTTCCAAACTCTTGCAGAGCAAACAAACGTTCCGCATGCTCACTATCTTTGAACACATAAGAAGTGGTCTGATAAATTGGTACTGCACGTGCCCCTGTTGTGGGGTCTGTAACTTGGCCTGCATGTAATGCTAATGTTCCTTGGCGATATTGATGTTTTGTCATAGTTTTACCCTTCCTTAAATTTATTTGTTGTTAGTTTTATTGTCCGTTGAACAACGATGTTGATAAGTATCGCTCGCCCGAATCAGGGAGAATGACTACGAATGTTTTGTTCTCAAATTCTTCTTTTTTGGCTAATCGAATAGCAACTGCCATAGCTGCACCAGAACTTATACCAGCAATAATACCTTCTTCTTTAGCCAAACGTCTTGCTGTTTCAAATGCCTCCTCATCTGTTACCGTTTCAATTTGGTCTACAAGACTTAAATCTAAAATATCTGGTTTAAAACCAGCACCAATTCCCTGGATTTTATGAGGTCCAGGTGAACCTCCTGATAAAACAGGAGACCCTGCTGGTTCAACACCTACACTTATAATTTTTTTCCCACATACTTCTTTTATATATCTACTTACTCCTGTTATTGTTCCACCTGTGCCTATACCTGCCACAAATACATCGACAGTGCCATCAGTATCATTCCATATTTCAGGACCTGTTGTTCTAAAATGTATTGCTGGATTTGCAGGATTTTTAAATTGCTGTGGCATGAAATAACTCGGACTTTCACTTGCAATTTTTTCAGCTTCTGCGATTGCACCTCGCATTCCTTTATCACCCGGGGTAAGAATAATTTCTGCCCCAAATGCTTTTAGCATTGCTCTACGTTCTAAACTCATTGTTTCTGGCATAGTTAAAATGAGACGGTAACCTCGTGCAGCGGAAACAAAGGCAAGTGCTATACCTGTATTGCCTGAGGTGGGTTCGATAATGGTTCCACCAGGTTTTAATAATCCTTTGTTCTCTGCATCCCATATCATTGCAGAGCCAATACGACATTTCACAGAGTAACCAGGATTTCTTCCTTCTATCTTTGCAAAAATTTTATCCGTTTTTGCCCCTTGCGAAAGTTTGTTTATTTTTATCAGAGGGGTATTACCTATAGATTGACTATTATCTGTAAATATTTTCATTTTATAATCCTCCAATAGTATAAAGTTTAAAGTTATCAAAATTAATTAAAGATAGGAATTGAAGAGGAGAAGTGAACTAACACATAGAAGGGGTACATCGGCAGGAAAAGACAAACAATGCGATTTTTGTAAAATACGAATTAAGCATTTTTAATTTTTTATACCTATGTTAGTCGTATTCATATATGTTTTGTTAGTTTATCATCAGTTTTATTAAAAAAACAAATTTGAATTTAAAAATATTTCAAAAAATTAGAATTTGCAATAAAGATTCATTTGTGGTATAGTATACATCGTCAATTGAATATGTCAAGGGGGTTTATTGGTTAGGGATGTACTAAAACCTTTCACAACACCTTTCCCCATAATGGAAGAGTGTCTTGGGTTTGGAAGTACAGGCTGATAAACTTCTGAGACACAAAAGTGTATGTTTTAGGAGATGCACAAGTGAATATTTTTGTAGGAAATCTGCCGTATTCGTCAACCGAACAGCAATTAGAAGAATTGTTCGGAAGATACGGCAAAGTGGACTCTGCGCGAATCATTTCAGACCGTAATACGCGTAGGTCTCGTGGCTTTGCGTTCGTAGAAATGCCGAATGATGATGAGGCAAAATCAGCAATCGAAGCACTTAATGGCACGAGTGTTGGTGGCAGAGAAATTAAAGTTAATGAAGCCAGACCTAAGGAGGAGTTTGCACCGCGCAGAAACCGTAATCGTTATAGACAATAACTTGTAAAAGTTTATATAGAACGATTATTAAAATATGCTCACTTCCAATCGGAAGTGAGCATATCAATTTATAAGCAACCTAATTATTACCTTCCTTTCCAGGTTTATATGCTTTAGCAACATATTCCTTTAATTCTTCAAACTCCCAATGAACCGTTCTCATTTTTCGTTCTGCGAAAAGATATGCTTGGTCTGCATAGTGTGGTGAATTTTCATCTTGGGTGGCACTACCAAATTGATGTAAAGCCTGAGAATGAACTTTACCATCTTTATCCCATATAACTAAAAGAATATAAGAGTCTCCAGCACGTCCTTCTAAATACTTACCTGTCCACTCTCCATAGACACAATAAAGCAGGTCAGGACCACCTCCTAAACCAATGTTGACTTTTCCATGTATGAGTCGATTAATTTCTTTCCAAGGGACATCTACTTTCCCATATATTGAATAGAGCAATTTAATTTTTTCTCTAAATGTTTTGAATAAATCTGGAACAGGACGATTGAGTATCTCTGCACGAACCACAGGTTCTAATGTTAATATTGCAATACCAGCAGATAAATTATCAGGGTCTGCTTTCAGGTCCCAATTTTTTAAGAGTTCTATCGCCTGCTTTTCAATATCGGTTTCAGGATTAAATTCATTAAACAATTTTTCAATGTATTTTTTGGCTAATGAATTTTTGGAATAGGTCCAGTCAAATTTATACTCGTAAAATTCCTCTTTTGTTATCGAATCGTCACTACCAAGAAGCTCTAATAATCGTAATGCACGGTTAGTCATATGTTCTGGAGGCTCAATTCCAAATGTTAAAGAATAGTTGGCAGGATTAGGATTATCATTACCAATAGTAGTTTGAAATGGGGTAGAATTGCAATTTTGAATAAAACCTGATTGAGGATTTTTAACTTGAGGTAGTTTTTCAAAGGGTAAGTATTCAGTCCATAACGTTTCGGAAGTATCACCAGGGAGATACCCTTTCCAATTATATTTCTCCGAGCGGATAGGTAAAAGGGCATTATATATATACCAGATATTTCCTTGATAATCCGCATAACCAATATTAAATGAAGGTATCCCACGGATTTTCAATGCTTCCTCAAACTCGTTTATGTTTGTAGCTTTATTCATGCGATACCATTGCTCAACTTGTTTAATGTTTTTATATCCTGCATAACGGAGGGCATATACCCCATGAGCTCGGCGGATTGCAGGTCCATAGTCACAGAAAAGTATTTCCCTCGGAATTTTTATAATATATTTATCAAAAATTTTTACAGGAAAATAAACAACCTTTCTTTCAAAATTTTTCCATTGTCCATCCATACGATATTGACATGGATTCTCAGGATTAATTGTTAATTCGTAAACATCTACAAGGTCTGGCATATTAACTGTATGAGCCCAACCTAAATACTGATTATGTCCATGGAGAATTATTGGTGCTCCTGGAAAAACTCCCCCTGTGATGTTCCATCCCTCTTCACTTTTTAGTCGTGCCTCATACCATGCCACAGGACCTGTCCATGGTTGGTGAGAATTTACATCTAAAAAAGTAGAACCATCGGCTGTTCGTTTGGGACTCACTGCAAATGTATTAGAACCCAAGGGAAGGTCTTCGAAAATTTCTTTTAGTATTGTCGATTCATCATTTTTAGCTAACATTTTAGGTCGTTGTATTTCAGGTTTTTTACGTGATTTAAAAAGGGGCTCAATATAGCGATTCAGCCCAAAAAAGAGAGGTGCCTTTAATACAAAACCAGCCACAATATCTTTCCCTGTTGCTGGAAAAATATCCCAACATATAACTTTGTCAGGATGTAAACCTGCATAATGGTTAACCCCTTCCGCATACGCCTCACAAATGGCTCTTATTTCATCAGATAAGTCTGTTTCATATTGGCTATTTACGATATCCCATACGTTTAAAAATTCTAACATGTAATCAAAAATAAATCCATTGAATCCATTAACTAAACCGCTTTTACCACGAATCAAAATTTGACCATCTTGTACCGTTTTGAAGTCATCCTCACATTGAGCGTATGCCAGACCATAGGCAACATCAGTATCTTTTTTCCCGTAGATGTGTGGTACACCCCATTCATCACGATATATGGTTACATCATATTTCCCTTCTGGGGGTATTAGCTGTTCGATAGGTAATGGAGACGTTTTTTCAATTTTCTCACAACCTATCGATAAAATGAGTGAAAATAAAATAAGCACAAATAATGAAAGATAAAAATGTTTAGTCATAAATATCCCTTTTATTAAAGTTATTGTGATGCATTTAGTATGACAGAAGAAGCCAGAAATTAGTTTCAGAAGAGAATAAGAATAAATTATTTAAGGGGGAGGAAAGGAAACAAAAGAGATAGTCTTTGACGTGTTGATAAAATGGCTCCATCGAAATTAGCATTTGTAATGATGGCTCCTTCAAGATGAGCGTCTTTTAAAAAGGCATTGGATAAATTTGCTCCAGACAAATTTGATTCCCTTAAATCTGCCTGAGATAAATTTGCCATGAAAAAATCAGCTTCTCCTAAATATGCCTTTCTGAAATTACACCTGGTTAAATCGCAGTTTCTAAATTTAGCCCGATAAAGATGACTTTCTGAAAAATCAAATTGGTGCATGATTTTGTTAGAAAAATCTATTTCGTTGAGTATTGCACATGAAAAGTTACTTCCGTCTAATAAAGAGTCAACTATCTTTACGTAGGTTAAATCTGCATGACTAAAATTTATATCTCTCAAATCACACTTAATAAACGATACGGAATGAAGATAGGCTTTCCGAAAATTTGCCCTACGTAAATCAACTTCACTAAACACACAATGTCTTAAATCACACATTCTGAAATTGATACCCACCAGATTCCTCTTTGAAAAATTTAATCCACTTAAATCAGGGGAAATTGCTGGGTCACTATCTCTCCATTGGTTCCAGATTTCAATTCCAGATTCAAGTATTTTTACATGCTCTTTATATGCCATAAGATAACAACGTTAATTAGTATTAACTAAACCTTTAATATACATATTAATTATATTTATTCGTCAAAAAGATTATATATTAAACGTAGAATTGAAAATCAAAATGGAACACCAAATAAAGATAATAATGATAAATTATGTTTTGCCGTCGGGAAGGATTGAAGCGGTAGTTATACGATTAAATACATTGAGACAAGGACACGTTGTTTCTATTTGAAGGTGTTCCCCTGTAGTTACGGATTCCTGAATTTTTTCCATAATATCAACAACATGTCTGGCTAATTCACCATTCGCTAAAAATTGCCTCTTCTCTTGTATTGCAGTTGCCATATCACTTATGCCGATACCTCGCATATTAGTGAAAATGTCATAACATGTAGGTACTTCCTTCCACTCTTTCATATATTGATTATAATAGTAAGTAGTCCCAAAGAATTGGTTAGGGTCAGGTAAGGAGAGAGAGCCTTTTTCACCGTAAATTTCAACATAAGGCAAACGATGAGCCCATGTATCAAAACTAACAATAAGTGTACATATAATATTATTTTCAAAACAAAGTGTTGCATGAATATGGGTTGGTATTTCTACTATTACCTTTTCACCAAATTTTGGCATACTTGTAGTAAGTCGTGTATCAAAAGATTTTTTTCCAACAGCAAATACAGATTTTACAGGTCCAAGAAGATAAATGAGAACTGTGAGATAGTAAGGACCCATATCAAACAAAGGACCGCCTCCTTTTTGATAGTAAAATTCAGGAGAGGGATGCCATGATTCATGACCATGGCAAAGCATAAAAGCAGTGGCTGAAAGAGGTTTACCAATCCAGCCATCATTGATTAGTTTCTTTGCTGTTTGCCAGCTTGCACCTAAAAAAGTGTCTGGAGCACATCCGACGAATAACGAGTTTTTGTTAGCAATTTCTAATAGAGTGGTTGCGTGTTCATTTGTTAGGGCAAGAGGTTTCTCGCTATACACATGTTTTCCATGTTCTAATGCCTTTAATGAAACCTCAAAGTGAGATGACGGAATTGTTAAATTAATGATTAAATCAATGTTGTCAGAATCAAAAACGTCATTTGTGTCATATACATTTAGATTGTATTGTTGTGCTTTCTCTTCGGCTTTTTCTCTAAGGATGTCCGAACATCCCATTAATTTTAAATTTGTAAAACGTAGTATATTCTTTATATAAACATCAGAAATATTGCCACAACCGACAATAGCACAATGGATAGGTTTCATTTTTAGTCCCTGAAATGAAATGGTTTATTTTTCACAGATATAAACATGACAGGGAGGAAAGTTTTTTAAGATGATAGGTGAACGACTGCATTTATTGTTAAATTTTTTAGGTAGTTTACCTTTAAAAAACTTTTTACCAGAAGGAACCCAGGGACTAAAGAAATAAGCAAATGTTAAAAATGTCCCTTTTTCACGTAGACACACATAGGTCGCATTAAGTAATTTATTCTGGAGTTCATCTTCAAATCGTGTCCAGGGTAGGCCAGAAATGATAACGTCACAATAGTTATATCCTGCCTCATTTAAATATTTCATTGTATTCTCAGCAGAATCCTGAACGACATGTACCTCGGGACATCGTTCCTTTGTCGCTTTCGCAAAAACTGGATTAATCTCCATCGCAAGGAAATAAGCAGATGGATTTTTCTTCTTTTGAATATATTCGGTAAAGACCCCTGTTCCAGGTCCAAACTCTACAATTACTTTTGCATCTTGTAAATTTGCCAGATCAGTAATACAATCTGCCAATGCAGGACTACTTGGAGCAATTGCACCTGTTGTTTTGTTCGCTCTAAAAATTTCACCCATAAAAGTCCAGAACGACATTTTTTACCTCCTCATGAAATAAATTTTTATTATTGATACTTTATTATAATAGTTGACATGTCATTTATGGTAATGGATGGAATAAAAATAAAATAAATATTATTGATTCATTTCCAAATTTATGCTATAATTATAAATAAAGGAAGATATGATTAAACTTAAAGTAAAAATAGTTGCTATTTTAATCATCGGGGGGTTGTTTGGGGGAACGTTTTTACATTCAGAACACATCAATTTAGATATAAATAATGATGGGAAGGTAGATGTTTGTGATGTTCAACAGATGATTGCAGGGATTGTTTCATATAATATGACATCTATCCCCGATATAAATGGTGATGGTAAAGTTGATATACAAGATTTGCAAATTCTTATAAAAAATCTGGGTAAGAAGCAGGAAAGAATAGTAAAAAATGAAATAGGATATATCTCAATATCACAACGATTTATTAAAGATAACTCGAATTTCAAAAATATCAAAATGAAAACACCACAAAACAACAGTGGGGAAAGTCTTTCAAATGATAATTGGAAAAGGGTGCTAATGGAAAAAGAAAAAATGGGGTATGAAATAGTATGTGGGCTTAACACTGAAGGAGCAAAATATTTTGCTTTTCATCTCGGTTCTTTATCCCCTCCGCAAATATAAAAATTTGTATTATTTGATCTTTTAATTTTAGGAAATTTGTGATAAAATAAATATATGAACTTAAATTGATGAAAATAAAAATTAACAAAGGAGATAAATATATGAACAAGATTACAACATTAACAATGATTGGGTTTATGATGGTACTATTGTCGCCATGGGCTCAAACAGCCACAAACCCACCCTGTCCATTGCCAAATGACCCTAATGCCATACTAGATATCATCTGGCCTCTCGTTGATACTAATGGAGATGGAGGCTTATCACTGGATGAATTGTCAGCATTATATCCTGTTCCAGAACAGTATTTTACTATGTTTGATACTAACAGAGATGGCAAAGTAGACCGTCAAGAATTTCAGCCGATAATAGCATTGCTACAGGTATATTTACCTGCTGGAATTCTTTCATTAGTAGATACAAATGGAGACGCCTTAATTCAATATGAGGAAGTATCTGCTTATGTTTCATCAGACCAATTCAAAATGTTAGATAGAAATATGAATGGTGTTATCGATTGTGAAGATGTAGGAGAACCACCCATTGATATAGAAGGTGAAACATGGGAAGGCGAAATTATCATAGAAGGAGAAATATGGGAAGGAGAAGTTATCCCACCTGAAACAAACCCCTGCGACTGGGTTGATTTAGCAATTAGTAGTTTTGACGAATTAGACCAGAATAGTGATGGTGTAATTACAAAAGATGAATTGAATTTCCCTATCATCTTGATCTATCCGCCTATTGTTGATTTTGATGTACTATTTTCCGCATTTGATTTAGATTCAAATGGTGAAATAACGATGGAAGAACTGAAAGCATGGGCAGAAGAATGTGGATATAATGGTGGAGGAGATAATGGCGAATGTCCTTTACCAACGACAGATATTCGCTCTATAATCGAAATATTTTTCCCATTGGTTGATTTAGACAATAATGGGCAAATAAGTAAAGAAGAGATTGAAAAAATACTAACCATAATAAACAGATTTTTATCAGGTTACTCTCTTAATCTTACTGATAACTTAGACGAAATTTTTGCTATTGCTGATTTAAATAAAGATGGCGGATTAAGTATAGAAGAGATTGTCTTCGAATTAACTTTATTAGCTCCACAGGTTGGTATTGACCCAAACAATGTTTTAAGTATGGTTGACAAGAATGGAAATCAAATGATTGATTACGATGAGGTCTCACAATATCTTACAGAAGACCAATTTGCATCTATTGATTTTAATGCTAACGGTCTTATTGATTGTAACGATTTAAATACAGTTTTATATCTGTTAAATGGAGGTTGGGAAGGTTGGGAAGGTGAACCATCATTCGAAGGTGAAATACCTCTCGACCTATGTGCATTAGGACCTATTGCGTTAGAATATTTTGATATGCTCGATGCAAATAAGGATGGAAAAATAACAAGAGATGAACTTATTACAACGTTGACCGTTGTTTATCCTATTCCTGTTGACCCAGCCACAGTAGATATGTTATTTGCAGAATTTGATTTAGATGGGGATTCAGCTATTTCTCGTGAGGAAATACAGACCATTATTGACAGTTTATGCAATATAGTAATTGAAGGTGAACCCTGGCCTATCGAGGGAGAAATTGATATTCCGACAGACCCGTGCTTGATTGCCCCCATCGTATTACAGAGTTTCGAATATATCGACCAGAATGGTGATGGTGCAATAACTCTTGATGAAGTAACAGGTCCTGTGATTATGATTTATCCATTACCTATTAACCAAGAGTTAATTGTTGAAATATTTAAGAAATTAGATTTGAATGCAGATGAAAGCATAACAAAAGATGAATTAAATGAGATTATAGCGAATTGTGACGAAATAATCCCGATTGAAGGTGAAATCTGGCCACCTATCGAAGGTGAAATCGAAATTCCGAGAGACCCATGTATTATTGCACCAATAGTTTTAAAATATTTCGAATATATTGACCAGAACGGTGATGGTGCAATAACTCTTGATGAAATAACAGGTCTTGTGAGTATAAATATTACGTTGCCTATTGACAGCTCTATTTTAACTGAGATCTTTACACAATTCGATTTAAATGCTGATGGAAAGGTAGTCATAGAAGAAGTCAAGAAAATATTAGAAGATTGTAACATTGTCCCAGGTGGAGAAGGCGAAGTAGATATTCCAGATGTTTGGGACCCATGTAGATTAGCTCAATATTTGTTGAAACTATATGGAGAGATTGGTCAACAAGAAAGTGACCTTTCAATCGAAGATATTACAAATTTAATAAGTACTGCCCTTCAAAGCCCTATTGATATGACATGGCTTACAAAAGCCATTATGTTGTTAGACTTAGATGCAAATGGAACACTAACAATGAATGAATTACAGTCTATCATTGATAAGTGTACCAATGCATGGCAAGGAGGTACTGGTGAAAATGGGACTGGCGGACCTGGTGGACCTGGTGGCGAGAATCAGCCAACAACACTAATATTAGAACGTGCAACTACAAATAACAAACGTTATTGGCCTGGACAGTTAGTTACTGTAATATTGACAATTAGGAACCCACAAAGATTACGAATTTCTGCTTTGGGATTACAAGAGACACTCCCGACTGGGTGGGAGTTACAATCTATAATCGAAACAAGTGGGGCTTCAGTTGCTCCATCACAAGGTGCTACTGGAACCCTTGAATTCGCATGGATGAATATACCACCATTCCCAGTAAAAGTTGCTTATACAGTATTAGTGCCAAACGATGCAGATGGAACTGCTGTATTTAGTGGACAGGTTCTCTATAGAACTCCCGATAGTGAAGAGTTAAGGTCACCTGTCTGTGAAACAGTGTTATTAAAAGGTTGGGCTCCAGAACAAGCACATTCTGCAGACTCAAATCGAGATTGGGCCATTTCCTTAACAGAAATGTTACGAGTTATACAGATGTTTAATTCTGGTGGTTATGGATGTGATGAAACCTCTGAAGATGGATTTATGCCAGGTGAAGGAAAACACAGAAATTGTAGACCACATACAGCGGATTATCGTATTCAGGATTGGAAAATTGACCTCTCTGAACTATTACGACAAATTCAACTGTATAATGCACCAGGTAAAGGCTATATTATACAAGAAGGTACAGAAGACGGATTCGCTCCACTTTTAAATTAAAGACCATTACACATTAGATATATCGGGAGATGAAGTTAAACTTTATCTCCCTTTTTTATTTTAGTTAAAAATCCTGAAAAATAGAGATATTTTGAGGTGCTATATCTTTTCTTATGTAAACACTACATAACCCACCAGAAGAGAAAGGATACCCAGAAGCCTCCTTTATCGCTAACTCACCTGATAGAAAAATTCCATCACTTTTGATAAATGTCTTTAATAGTCTCTCTAAAATAAGAGGTGTGAATCCTGAGGAATAACATGTGAAAAATACAAATAAAGGCGAATAATTACATAGTATCATTAAATCTTCAAACAAGGCAGATATATGTTGTTCTAACTTCCAAACCTCATTTTTAGGTCCTCTCCCGAAAGAAGGAGGGTCAAGAATAAAACCATTATACGTTTTGTCTCGTCTAACTTCTCTTGAAACAAATTTTTTTACATCTTCAACCATCCATCGGGCAGAACTATTATCAAGATTATTTAAAACCATATTCATTTTAGCGAGTTCCACCATCCCTTTTGATGAATCAACATGACAAACATTAAATCCTTTTTTCACACATGCAACTGTGGATAAGCCAGTATATGCAAACAAATTTAATACGTTGATATCGCTACTATTTTCTACTTTGAGATTTAACAAAAGATTCCATAAATGATAATGTTCTGGGAAAAAACCGATATGACCAAAACCAGTTAACTTTGCATAGGCATGAAGATTTTTTATAGAAACTGGAAATTGTTGGGGTATTAACCTTCGATATTCCCAGTGCCCTCCACCTTCAGATGAACGAAGATATATTGCGTCAATATCTTTATTCCACAGCTCTGGAAGACTTTTGGGATAACATGCTTCTGGTGCTGGACGTATAACTTTATAAGGTCCTATCTGTTCTAACCTAACTCTATCACCAGAATCAATTAGTTGATAAGAATTATTATCATCCAGGTAATTTTCCAAAGTTTTTGAGTTCATAATACTTAAAAAAAGCAATTAAAAATTTTATATTTATTCCTGTTACTTGAAAATACTTTTGTAATATATTATACTAATATTGGAGACTGGGGTTGGGAAAACAATTTAATAAGGAGAAGAGCGTATGAAGAAGTACATTATTGGTCTTATTGTCGTTGGTGTCATTGTCGCATTAGCATTCCCTATCGTAAATCTTATTGTTGGACCACCTGTCGGAACAACAATAACAGACAAAAAAGTAGATGACCCAACGTTTGCAAAAGTATTACCTATATTAGAAAAAAAGTGTGTGAATTGCCATACAAAAGAATATAAACTTCCATTCTATGCAAACTTCCCTATTGCTAAAGGAATTATAGAAGCAGATATTAAATTGGGCTTATTCTACATGAACATGCTAAAGGAACTTTTCCCTGGAGAAAACAAACCACCTACAGAAGTAGCATTAGCAAAAATTGAACACACAACATTAATGAATGAAATGCCTCCATTACGATACATTGCTCTTCATTGGGATAGTATGCTCTCAAAAGAAGAACAAAACTTAATTTTAACCTGGGTAAAGTCTACGCGAGCCAAACACTATGCCACAGAAGGTATTCCTGAAAACTTAAAACAAGAAGTTGTCCAACCTTTACCTCAAAAGGTAGATGTAGATGAAAAGAAAGTGGCACTTGGAAATAAATTATACCATGACAAAAGATTGTCTAAAGATAACACCCTTGCCTGTGCTGGGTGCCATGATTTAGCAACAGGTGGTGTTGACCGCAAAAAGTTTTCAGAAGGTGTCGGCGGAGCCATTGGACCTATTAATGCTCCCACTGTTTATAATGCACTATTTAACTTCGTTCAATTCTGGGATGGCAGAGCAAAAGATTTACAAGAACAGGCAGATGGTCCCGTAAATAATCCAATTGAAATGGCTTCCAATTGGGAAGAGGTAACATCTAAATTAAATCAAGATGCAGAATTCACACAGGCTTTCCTTGAAGTCTATCCATCAGGATACAATAAAGACAACTTTACAAACGCCATCGCAGAATTTGAAAAGACCCTTATAACTCCCAATTCTCGATTCGACCAATTTTTATTAGGGAAAGCAGATGCCCTGAATGCTGAAGAAAAAGAAGGATATGCTCTATTTAAAAAATATAGATGTGCCACCTGTCATGTAGGCAAAGCTATGGGTGGGCAATCCTATGAAAAGATGGGCTTGAAAACAGATTATTTCAAAGATCGTGGTGGAGAAATAAAAGAAGCCGATTTGGGGAGATATAATGTAACGAAAAACGAAGAAGATAAACATAAATTTAAAGTGCCATTACTTCGCAATATTGCAGTTACACAACCATATCTTCATGATGGTTCTACCGATGACCTACAAAAAGTAGTGAATATCATGCTGAAGTATCAGGTAGGAAAACAGATACCAAAAGCAGAAGAGGAAAAAATTACAAAGTTCTTAAAGACCCTAACAGGGGAATATCAAGGAAAATTA